>JAOAHJ010000023.1 GCA_026415295.1 Spirochaetota bacterium
TTTTATTATCTCAAGAAAAACATCATCAAAATCATCATTTAATATATTTAAAGATTTTATCTGTTTTTTATCCTCTTGTAATAAACCAAAAAAATAATATAAAATAGAATCATCATTAGTTGTTAAATATACCGAAAAATCACCATTATCAGAGATTTCAGTTCTAATAGAAAATTGGTTTTCTAATTTTGTTATTACTTGATCCTTTAAAGGTTCAGAAAAAACAATTTTATAAATTTTTTTAATAAAATATTTCTTTAAGTTATCAACTGTATCCAAAATTAAAAGTTTGCCATTTTTTATAACAGCAACTCTATCACACACATTTTCTATAAACTTCATATCATGTGAAGTAACTAAAATAAAATTATTTTTTTCTTTAATAATATTTTTTATCCACACATACATTTCTCTACATGTTTCAACATCAAGCCCAAGAGTAGGCTCATCAAGAAGAACTATTTCAGGATCTGTAATAAAAGCACATGCAATAGCAACTTTTTGTTGGTTCCCTTTTGAAAGTTTGCCTGCTTCAATAGTTAAATAATTCTTCAGATTCAAAGTTTCAACCAAAAAATCTATATTATTTTTTATCTGCTTTTTCGAAAATCCTTTTAAACCAGCAAAATATATCATATTTTCAACAGGGGTTAATCTCCAAAATATATTTCTTGCACCTTCTAAAACTGCACCCATCATTTCTTTAACTTTTATTCCATTTTTTTTATTATTATAACCTCTGATTAGTATTTCACCACTATCATATTCTATAATATTAGCAATAGACTTAACTGTAGTAGTTTTCCCCGAACCATTAGGACCAAGAAGCCCAAGAATTTCTCCTTTATATCCATCAAATGAAATGTAATTTACTGCAACAATTTCTGTTTTTTTTGAATTATATTTTTTATAAAGATTTTTAACTTCTAAAAATTTTTCCATTTTTTAATTCCTTTAAAAATTCTTATTAAATCATAAATAATTTAATTTATTTATAAAAAATATTATAAATTACAAACAAAATAAAATAATATTGTTTAATTATAATATACTAAAAAATATATAAAAAATTATAATTATTTTAATTTTAAAAAAAAAGTATTACTCGCTATTAAAGCAAGTAATACTCTTAAAATATTTTCATAATGATCTGTTTCTATATTTAAATATTTATTTCAAAAATATTTTAAGATATTTATAATCTTCTATAAATAAAATTTTAGTGATAATTAAATTAATTAATAATCATATTTAGTTACTATATAATTATTTAAGATAATCATCAAAAATGTATTTTAATTATTTATATTGCTCTTCAAATATTTTTCTTAAAATAGGAGATTCATAGAGAAGATTTAATGTAAAAGTAGCATGATCCTTAGCATAGCCATTGCCAATAAGCATATCAACATCTTTACCAACACCCTCTGCACCAAGTGCTGCTTTTGTAAAAGATGTAGCCATAGAGAAGAAGTAAATAATTCCTCTATCTTTAGTACATAAAATTGAACCCATCTCTGTATTTTCAACATTAACACAATTAATAACAACATCACATAACTCGCCTGATGTTTCCTTTGAAACAGCTTCAAGCATATCAAGAGGATTGGTAGCATCAACCATCAAAACAGCATCATAGAATCCTGTTTCTTTTGCTCTTTTTGTGGAGCTTTCAGTATGAGTAATACCTATAACTTTTCCAGTAACTCCAGCTCTCTTTTTTGCTTCATAACCACACAATACTCCAGATTTTCCACCTGCACCTATAATCAAAACTTTATGACCTGGTTTAACTAATCTTGCTACTTGTGGAGCAGCACCTGCAACATCTAAAGCAGCTAAAGCTACAGATTGTGGTAAATCATCAGGTAATTTTGCCCATATGCCAGACTCAAATAAAATAGCTTTGCCTTCTATATCAACCTGATCTTTCTCTTTATTTACTTTTAAAATTTTATCAATTTTGAGTGGAGTTAAAGAAAGTGATACAAGAGATGCTATCTTATCACCTTCTTTCAAATCAATTTTACCTTTTAATTTTTCCCCTATTTTTTCAACAATGCCTATAAACATACCACCAGATCCAGTTACTGGATTGTGCTGCTTTCCTCTTTTGTTAACTGTATCAAGAATTATCTCAGCAATTTTATCTTCATCACCATTAGCTTGATTTTCTATCTGTGTAAATGAAGCTGAATCAACATTTAAGGTTATAACTTTACATAAAATTTCATTGTCATAAACCATATCTACATTATTATCAATTTTCCATGCTGTTTGAGGAAGAACACCCTTTGGTTCTATAACCCTATGAGTTCCATATTTATTACCTGCTGGCATAAAATCTCCTTTTTAATTATTTTAATTTTTATTTTTTTTTGTAAATTTATGAAGATTTTTATTTAACCTATTGATAACATTTTTTTTAATTTTTTCAATTTTTTTGAAATATATTTTGACAAAAAAGAAGTTATAATTATTCTTTAATTAAAACAACACTAAAATAGAATAAATAAAAAAAAAGTAAAATTTTAATTATTATTATAAAAAAATAAAATCATGAAAAGACTATTATAGAAAAATATTATGAAATTTATTGTATATTAAATTAAAAATTGACAAAATTAATTTTATATATATATTTTTGACTGTATGTTTAATTTAATAATTGATTTACTAAATTTTTAAAATTAATATATTATTTTTAGCTAATTGATTATTTTTAAAATCAATCAGAGGAGGAAAATGTGGAAGATAATTTATATAAAAATATAGCTAAAATAATGGAAAATTTTAGTAATTTAAATATTGATTATCTTGAATATGAAGGTGAAAATTTTAAATTAAAATTAAAGAAAAATCCAGTAAAAATTGTTAATCAAAAATTTATAGAAGATCAAAGTTTTTTGGGTTCGGAAATTTCTAAAGATCAAGTCTCTCAACAAATAACAACTCAAAAAAATGGGCAACCAATAATTCCTGAACTCGATGAAAAAAATATAGATAATAATTCAATTCATATTGTAAAATCTCCAATTATAGGAACATTTTACAGATCACCAGCACCAGATAAACCACCTTTTGTAGAAATTGGAAATAAAATAAAAAAAGGTGATATTTTATGTATCATTGAAGCTATGAAGGTTATGAATAAAATTGAATCAGAAGTTAATGGGGAAATAGTTGAAATACTTGTTGAAAATGGAAAACCAGTTGAATATGGAACTCCTTTATTTAAAATTAAAGTTTACTAACTAATTCTTAATCGATTAGTACTTTATTAATAAATAAATTAAAGGAGTTTTATGTTTAACAAAATATTAATAGCAAATAGAGGAGAGATAGCTGTAAGGGTCATCAGAGCTTGCAAAGAGTTAGGAATAAAAACAGTTGCAGTTTATTCTACTGCTGATCGGGATTCTTTACATGTTAAACTTGCTGATGAAAAAGTTTGTATTGGAGATGTATCACCAAAGTCAAGCTATTTAAATATTAATAATATAATCTCTGCAGCTTTACAAAAAGGTGCGGAAGCTATTCATCCTGGTTATGGATTTCTTTCAGAAAATCCTGAATTTGCTAGTATTTGTGAAGATGTTGGTATAAAATTTATTGGACCTAAAAGTGATGCAATAGAAAAATTAGGTAAAAAAGACCTTGCAAAAAAAATAATGATGGAACATGGTGTTCCTGTTGTACCTGGTCCTGCAAAAGGTATAACAGACCCAAATGAAGGACTTAAAATAGCAAAAGATATAGGGTTTCCAGTAGTTATTAAAGCAGTCAGTGGTGGTGGTGGAAGAGGTATAAGGTTTATATTTGATGAAAAAGATTTTGTACCTATTTTTCAAGAAGCTTCACATGAAGCAGATATATCTTTTAATGATCCATCACTTTATATTGAGAAAATGATTCAAAATCCTAAACATATTGAATTTCAGATACTTGCAGATGAACATGGAAATTGTATTCATCTTGGAGAAAGAGACTGTTCGGCACAAAGAAGAAAACAAAAAATTATAGAAGAGACTCCTTCAACTGCTATTTCCAATGAACAAAGAAAATCTTTAGGTTCTAAAATAGTTAAAGCTTTATTAGATATAGGATATACTAATGCAGGAACTGTAGAATTTTTATATGAAAATGGTGAATTTTATTTCATGGAAGTTAATACAAGAATTCAAGTTGAACATCCTGTTACTGAAGTTTCAACTGGAATAGATATAGTTAAAGAACAGATAAAAATTGCTGCTGGAGAAAAACTCAAAATTAAACAATCTGATATAAATTTAAACCTCAATGCAATTGAATGCAGAATAAATGCTGAGGATCCTGATAGAAACTTTATGCCTTTTGCTGGCAAAATCGAAAATATTATTTTCCCGGGAGGTCATGGTGTAAGAGTTGACAGTGGAATATATCCAGGTTCTGTAATTTCACCATACTATGACTCTATGATTATGAAATTAATATGTTTTGGAGAATCAAGAGAAGTAGCTATTGCAAAATCTATAAGAGCTTTACAGGAAATTTATATCGAAGGTATTAAATCAAACATAAGCTTTCTATTAAAAATATTAACTTCTGACAAATTTTTAAAAGGGGATTATACTATAAATTTTATAGAAAAAGAATTGTTAAAAACAAACAATTAATTTAAATATAAAATATTAAAAAATTATTAAAATTTAATAATATAAACAATAAATTAAATTATATAAATTTTTAATTTAAGAGAGATATTATGGCTAAATCAATAGAAAATTTTATTAAACAGATATTTGGAATAAAAACAAAAGAAACAAAACCAACTATACCAGATAATGTTTTTATTCAGTGTCCAGATTGCAAAAAAATGGTTTATAAAAAGAAAGTAGACAATAATTTAGGATTATGCCCAGAATGTGGTTTTCATTTCAAAATATCAGTAGAAGAATGGATAAATATACTATGTGATGAAGAAAGTTTTCAACCAATTTTTGACGATTTAAAATCTATTAATATTTTGAATTTTCCAGAGTATACTGAAAAACTTAATTCACTTTATTCAAAAAAAATAAATGAAGGAATAACATGCGGTAAGGCAAAAATTGATGGAATTAATGTTTTAATTGGAATTATGGATGCAGATTTTATTCTTGGATCTATGGGATCAGTAGTAGGAGAAAGAGTAACTCTTCTTTTTGAAAAGGGCATCTCCCTAAACCAACCTGTCATTATATTAACAAGATCAGGTGGTGCTAGAATGCAGGAAGGGGTTGTTTCATTAATGCAAATGGCAAAAACATCAGCTGCTATTAAAAAATTTTCCGACTCAGGAAACCTCTATATATCGATATTAACAGATCCTACAACAGGAGGGACTACAGCATCTTTTGCTATGCTTGCTGATATTATTCTCGCTGAACCTAAAGCTTTAATCGGATTTGCAGGACCAAGAGTAATAGAACAAACTATTAAACAAACTTTACCCCCAGGTTTTCAAACAGCAGAATTCTTGCTTGAAAAAGGTTTTGTAGATATGGTTGTTACAAGACCAAACATAAAAAATACTATTTCAAAAATATTAAAAATTCATAAATATAGATAAAACAGTTACATAATTGAAACTATTTGAATTTCTGTAATATTAATAAAATATAAAAAATTAACATAAATATTAAAAATTTTAATAAAAAAATTAAAAATTATACTGATTAAATAAATCATTAAACTTAAGGGTATTTTTATGGATTCAATTAAAAACATAAAGAAAACAATAAATGAACTAAAAGAGATTGCAAAAAATCAAGGAATAGATCTTTCAGAAGAGATTAATAATCTAGAAGAAAAACTAAAAACATTAAATAAATTAAATAGAGAGAAATTAATAAAAAATAAAGAAAAAATTTCACCATGGCAAAGAGTTCAAATAGCAAGAAAACTTGAAAGGCCAAAACCACAAGACTATATTAACTTTTTAGTAAAAAATTTTACTGAATTTCATGGAGATAGATATTTTGGTGATGATAAAGCTATAATTGGAGGAATAGGATTTTTAAGAGATATTTCAATCACTGCTATTGGAACATTTAGGGGTAAAAATTTAAAAGAAAATATGGATTGCAATTTTGGAATGCCTCACCCAGAAGGATACAGAAAATCATTAAGATTAGCTAAACAAGCTGAAAAATTTAAAAGACCTGTTCTTTTTTTTATTGATACCCCTGGAGCTTACTGTGGAATAGAAGCTGAAGAAAGAGGAATAGCTGAAGCTATAGCAAAAAATTTATATGAATTCTCTACATTTAAAGTTCCAATTATATCAATAATAACAGGCGAAGGTGGTTCAGGGGGAGCCCTTGCTTTAGCTGTATCAAATCAATTGTACATGATGGAAAATGCAGTTTTTTCTGTTATATCCCCTGAAGGTTGTGCATCTATTTTATTTAAAGATGCATCCAAAGCAGATATTGCATCTCAATCCTTAAAACTCACATCATATGATCTTTATGAATTAGGAATTATAGATAAAATAATAGAAGAATCAGATAATTTTGAAAATAATCCAGAAACTACTTTCAAAAAATTGGAAGAAACAATTTACAATGATTTGCTTGAATTAATGCTCCTTGAACCATCTCAATTAATAAATCAGAGGTATGAAAAATATAGAAAAATTGGATTTTTTGAAAAATTCGAAACTCCCCTTAGAGAACATAATGGTTTAAAAGAAAAGAAACAAAGTTTAACAAGAGAAATAGGAAGATTTTTTGGATTTAAGTAATTTTTTTTTGTTTTATTAATAACTTCTTCACAACTTTATCAAAAAAATAGTATATAACAAAAAAAACAGCTATTATAATCATTATTTTATACATTAAAATTTTAATAAAGTTAGGTTCATTTATATGTATAAAAATTGATCCAACATAAGCATAAAAAATAGCTTGCCCTATTGCACCAAAAACAGTAGTTAAAAAGAAATCTTTAATTTTAATACTTGATAAAGATGAAACGATATTTAAAGAATTATAGGGTGTAATAAAAAACAATCTAGCCCAAAATATATAAAATGCACCATTTTTGTTTATTTGGTTCATAATATAATTAAATAATTTTATCTTTTCTTTTATTTTATCAAAAAATTCTTTCAAAACAAATCTTGCAAATGAAAATGCAACCATAATATTAATAACAGATCCGATATACGCTATTAATGAACCTAAAACAATTCCATATAAAAAACCAGATATAATAGAAAATTGCGCAATAGGAATAAAAATAAAACCTGAAAAGAAATATAAACAGATTATTATTATAAAAGAAATCAATTTTTTATCTTTTATTAAATAAATCTTAGAAATCAAAAAATTTAAATCTATTAAATTATATTTTTTTATTAAATATAAGATAAACAAAATAACTGAAAAAACTATCAGAAAAATAAAATGCTTTTTCATTTAATAATAAATTTTTAACCTTAATCTTATTTATTATTTATATTTATCAATTTTAACAACTTTATATTTCTTTCTATCCTGTTCATTTATAAATGTTTCATTAATTTTTTTATTTAGTAAAGATTGACCTAAAGCAGTTTCATAAGAAATAATATTTTTAGATAAGTCCACATCCCATTTGCCCAGAATAGTATAAACAATCTCTTTATTTTCATCTAAATTTAAAAGAGTAACTTTTGTTCCAATAGAAATCTTAGAAGTATCTATATTATTAAAATCTATTTCTCTCGCTTTATTCAAATCTTCTTGTATTGTCGCTGCTTCTTCATTCAATTCTTGTAATCTTTCCCTCGCTGCTATATATTCTGCATTTTCTCTTAAATCACCTTTCTCTTTAGCTTGCATCATTTCGTTATTTGTTCTTGGAATTTCAACTTGAATAAGATTTTGCAAGTATCTTTGTTTCTCAATTATAGATTCTCTTGTAACGAAAAAGATATTTTCCTTTTCTTCCTTTTCTTCTTCTAGCCCAAGTTCTTTAATATATTCTGTAAAATACTTAGATAAAATAATTTTAAACTCTACTATATGCTCTGCTTTCATATCTTTAATTCTAAAGAATAATTTAGGAATCTTTTTTAATGTATCAATATTCTTTTTTTCAGTATATATTTTTTCAAGTTCTCCATCTTTAAATAAAATTTCAATTATAGAATTATATATCTTTCTATTTGCAACTGTATTTATCTTTTGAATTAAAGCTTTGTTAATATTATCAAGTAAATTTACAAGAAGAAGGATAATTTCCTCTTTATTTATATCAAAACCAACTGATAAATCTTTAAAAAATAAATTCTTACAATACCATATAAATAAATCTGGATTTTCTCTATAATTTTTTAAAACATCTTTTATTATTTCATTGATAGCTGATTTCTCTTCCTTAAAAATTAAGAAGTTTAATGCATATTTTGAACCATATTTTTTAAGATAATTTATAAAAATATTCTTCCAATCAGAAACATATCTGTAAATATTGTCTAAATAGATCTTTTCAAGATAAGGATCAGAAATACTAAAATAAAATTTATTATTAGCTTTTAATTGTTCAAACAATTCTTCAATAGAAAAAGGAAAATTTATATTCAAATCTGGATACATTTTTTTTAAATCTTTAAGTATTAAATATGCAATAACAAAATTTTGTGATACTTCTAAATCTGCACTTATTAATTTATTTAAATAACCTATCATAAAAGAAAAATTTTCAGAATTTAAGTCCCCACCACTATCAATAAATTTTTTGAGCACTTTTGCTTTATCAAATATATCTGATGTTGATTTAAACTCTTCCAATATAGAATCTTCAAAAGAAACAGGTTTATCTCTTAAAAAATATTCATTGTTTTTATCAAAAGATTTTGTAAATAATGGGTCATTTTTTAATATTTCTTTTGCTCTTTCCCATAAACTATTCCAGTTTTTTTCTTCTATGATATTATTCTTAATTAGATATTTTTTAATATCTTGAGAAGTACCTTTCCCTCCAATTGATTTTAGTGTTCTTTTAATAACCTCTCCAGGGTTATTTTTAATTAATTCATTGAGCTCATTCTCTTTCACCTTCTTCATAACTGAAAGATCATCTGAAGGAAGAATAACTAAAGATTTTATAGCCATATCTATATCCATTTGATGATCCTTCTTTATATCAAAATCTATAACTAAAAAATTATTTTTAATATCTTTAATATATCCAACACCAAGTTTTGAATGAAAAACAAAATTGCTTTTGTCAAAAGAGATATATTTCTCAAATATTTCAATTGCATCATAAAGATTTTTCCAAGTTTGATTTAATTGGCTCTTTTTTAAGCAATCTTCAAAATTGGAGTTATTAGTATAAATATTTCTATATGCATTAATAATCTTTTGCCTTAATTCAGTAGCTTTTATATCTTTAAATTTTTGTGGTATATATTTATAAATAGTCTTAATAGTTTTTATAATAATGTCCCAGTTTTTTCCCTCTTCTGCTTTTAATATTAACCCTTCTCCTAATTTTAAAGCAAGACCACTGCCAATATTGATTATATTATTATTATTAGTAATAGTCATAGAGCCTATTTTTTCTAGATAATCAAAAAGAAAATCATTATTTTTTTGACTACTCAATTCTACAATTTTATTCCAATAAGTTTCTATTTCCGATATATTTTTATTTTTTATAAAATATTCAAGAATTTTCCTGTAATAATAAATAGATTTTTCAATTATTTGTTTATCTTCAAAGTACTTTGCTAGCCTTCTTGTAGTTTTTATCTCTGAATAATCAAGTTTAGCAAGCTTTTCAAGATAAGGAATAATTTTATCTTCACTTTCTTTTTCCAACTCAAGTATATTTATATATTCAGTTAGAAGATTTTTTGATGATCCATATTCTAAAAATTTTTCACATAAAAATTTAGCAATATTATTTTTTTTATTTTCTTTAAATATTGAAATTAATTTTTCACAATTAGAAAAGTCATTAAATCCAGTTTTTAGATATAATATTTGAGATATATATAAAGAAATAATAGAATTTGGAAAAACTTTTAGAGAATTTTCACAAATATCCATAGCTTCATCAAGCTTATCTTCTTTTATAATTCTATCAATTAAATCATCATACTTTAAAAAAGTATTTGTTGTTATTTCAGAAATTGAAGTTCTAGCCCATTTTTCTTGTTTTATCAAATCACTCAAATTTTCTAAAACATTAACCATTTTTTGCTCCTGTTAACTAAAAATAGCTTTAATTTTATCATATATTATAGAATCTATATTTTTTATTTTATTAAAATATTGGTCTACTTTATTTAAATCATTTTCCTGGTAAATATAATACTCAATTAAAATTATATAGTTTTTAATTAAAAATGATTTTACTATATCATTTTGCTTTTGATCATCATAAAAATATCTTTCTAATGATACAATATTACTTTTTATTTTCTCAATTTCTTCCTTTTTCATTTCTCTTATTAAGTTAAAAAAACCATCAATATAACCATAAACTGGAATCCAATAATTAACAGCATGCTCTGGGATTTTATCTTTTACTATTTTGTCAATAATTTCAAATATTTTATCACACGAAATATCATCTAACTGTAAATTGTAATAATTTTCAAAAAAAAATAGCTCTTTAAAAAGTAATTTTGAATAATTAAGTTCACCCTTTAAATAATAAACATCAGCAAGATATAATAAAACTTGGGGGTCATGATTTAAGCTATATGTGTATTTTAAGATTTTAATAGCTTCATCAAAGTTTCCAAGTTCTTTATAACATATATATATCTTTATTAAAAGATCTATATTATTATCCCTAAACTCTCCCTCCTCTCTAGCTTTTAGAAAAGATTCAAGAGCTGATTTATGTACATAATAAGAAACAGACTCAAACTCAACAAGTTTTAATACATTACATTTATCAATATATGAACAAAAATTTTTCCACTCTTTTAATAAATATAATCCTTTTTCATATGGATCCTTTATTTTATTAATATAATCCGTTCTATTTATCCAATATTTAATGATCTTATGTTGTACAACAATATTCTCAAAATTATTTTCTTCTTTTATAATTGCATCTATAAGATTATAAGCCTCTCTAAAATTACCATCTCTCAAATATTCATTTATTATTTTACTATCAGACATCTTAAACTAATAGATAAAATTTTTACAAAAAGAAAATAAACTAATTTTTAATTTTGTCAATAATTATAATTATTCTTGATTCATAAAAAATATTCAAATTTTCTGGATTTCCTATCAACATTTCAATTGATTTATTTGATAAAATAAGATCAGTGTTATTTATTCCATAAGAATCTAGGGCACTTATAAAAAAGGGATTTTCTCCTATTAATTCAATAAAATTTTTCAATGCTTTATGATCATATATATATGTAATGTAACCAAATTTAGTTATAAAATTCCATTTAACATTATCAAAACTAAAAAATACTTCCCTATCTTCATTTAATAGCTTCGATTTTAATGAAGGTTTTAAATTATAACCTCTTGCATCTATAACAAGGCCTGTAAATTTTGTTGTATGAATAAAGCTACTCTTATTCCTTATTTGAACAAAATAATCTCTCTTTAAGTTTAATGCTTCGTAAATAGAATAATCTTTTAATAAAAAAGGAAGTTGAAAATTTACTGCTCTATAATCATCTTTAGAAATGATATTAGATTTTTTAGAATAATGAACATATTTATTTATATTTATCTGTAAGTCAGGGTCAATTTTTATCAAATCCAATATATTATATCTTGAATCATATATTTGATAAACAATTAAATTAAATAAATTCTTAAATCCTTCTTCTATGGCTTTCTGGGTTGTTATTAATTCATTTGATGCAAAATTCAAAATATTTTTATCAAAGTAAGCTGCGCCTGTTGATTCGTAATATTTATATGTCCAATTTATATTACCATTTTTTGATTCCTCAATAACTTCATAATTTTCAAATCCAACTATACTATTAAATATAATTATGCTTAGTAACAATATTTTTAGTAAATATATTTTAATTCTCATAACTACTTTAATTTTCGACAAATATTTAAAAATAAAAGTTTTAATAAATAGAAAAGAGAATTATTTTTAAAAATATTTTTATTTTATTACCATAATAGTAATTTAATTTATTTATTGACTAATTTTATTATAAATATATTATTTATATGTAATATTATTAGGGGGACAATATATGAAAAAAATTTTATTAGCAACTGAAAAACCTTTTGCTAAAGTTGCAGTAGATACTATTAAGGATATTTTTAAAAAGGCTAATTATGAATTAATACTTTTAGAAAATTATAAATCTAAAGAAGAATTTCTTAAAGATGTAGAAAATGTTGATGGATTAATTGTAAGAAGTGATATTGTTGATAAAGAGGTAATAGAAAAAGCTAGAAACCTTAAAATAATTATCAGAGCAGGGGCAGGTTACGATAATATAGACCTTTCTGAAGCAACATCTAAAAATATAATAGTTATGAATACTCCTGGCCAGAATTCTAATGCTGTTGCTGAACTTGTTTTCGGACTTTTAATAACTTTAATAAGAAAAAAATATTCAGGAAAATCAGGATTCGAACTTAGAGGTAAAAATATTGGAATACATGCTTATGGAAATGTTGGTAAATATGTAAATTTAATTGCTAAAGGTTTTGGAATGAAAGTTTACGCATTTGATCCATTCGCTGATGAGAATAAAATGAAAGAAGATGGAGTTATTAAAGTTAACAATGCTCAAGATTTATATAAAAATTGTTCAATTATCTCTCTCCATTTACCCAAAACAAAAGAAACTATTAAATCAATTAACTATGATTTATTTAAATTAATGCCAGAAAATGCTGTTTTAATAAACACTGCTAGAACTGAAATAATTAATGAAGATGATTTAATAAAAATTATGGAAGAAAGAAAAGATTTCTATTATGGAGCTGATGTTGAACCAGAAAAAAAACAAATATTCTTAGAAAAATTTGGTGATAGAGTTTTATTCACTGAAAAAAAAATGGGAGCACAAACAGAAGAAGCAAATATTAATGCTGGAATAGCTGCAGCAAATCAAATGGTTGATTACTTTGAAAAAGGAATTACAAAATTTAAAGTTAATTAAAAACTCAATTAATAAATACGATACTTAAATATAAATATAATTTATCAATTTTGTTTTTATTTAATGAAAATTAAATTTAAATTTATTTTTATCTTAATTTTAATTCTTTTACCTTTATTATTTTTCAGTTTGTTTTTATTAAAAATTAATTTAAATGAAATTTTTTATAAAAATATTAATAATAACAATAACAATTTAGATAATATTTTTATTTATAATGAAAAAGATTATGAAGATTATATAAACTATAAAAAACAAGATAATTTTAAAACCCTTCTTAATATTGATAAATTTAATATTTATATTATTAAATGGGGAGATACACTTCTAAAAATTAAAAGGAAATTTAAACTTTCAAATAGTGAATATAAAAAACTAATAGAAATAAATAATATAAAAAATGAAAATTTAATAATTTCTGGACAGAAACTTAAAATACCACAAAAATAAATTCAAATCATTAATTTATTTAAATAAATTCTAAAATCTTCTCATTCTATAAACGAACATATATATGATTCAAAAATATTCTTTATCAATTCATCATAATATATTCTTTTTAAATAATTTATATAAATAAGAAAAGATAAAAGCTTATACATCCTATTTAAACCAAAACTATTTATTTTTTCTATATCATATTTTATTCTAAATCTATTATAATTAATACCAATCTTATTAAGATATTCAATTAAGTTCTCTTCTTTATTTCTCTCTTTTATAATAAATTCCCCGACAACTATTAATCTTTTTACATCATTAATCAGATAGTAAAATAAATTATAAAAACCATCTATATTAGATGCAATATTAAAATATAAATTAAAAAATTGGACTTTTTTTTTCTTGTAAAGAAAATCAACTAATTGATAAATATAAATTTCTCCAGATAAATAAAGAAATTTATTTATTATATCTTTAGTTACACTTCTTATGTTATTTTCCAAACAATATATTTTTATATTTTGTAATATGACACCTAATTCAACTGTATAATTTATAAAAAAAGTTAATATATATTCTACATTTTCATTTTCAATAAATAAATTATTTCTTTTAAAGTATCCTGATATTAATGAATTTAAATTTATATACTTAGGATATATTATATAAATAATATTTTTATCATTAACAATATCCTCATTGGTAAAATTTTCAGTAAAAAATATAAATTTATAATCATCCTCTACTTTATTTATAAGACTCAATATTTTCCTATCAGGGTTACCTTTAATAAAAAATATTTTTTTTAATTCAAATATGTTTGTGCCAATTATTTTTTTGTCAAATTCTTTTTCAAATTCTTTCATATTGTTTTCTCTTAATATTTCAAACTCACCAGCAACCACTAAGTTTTCAATAATACAATTTTCTATAAAATTTGATGAATTCTCTTTAAAGTCATTAAAGATAATTATTTTAGAATTTTTAATAAGTTCTTTTTTTTCTATAAATAACTGTTCTTCAACTATCATAATTGAATTTTTTACTCCATTTTTTAATTGCTTTCCTCTTTTTCTATTTTAATATCAAGAATTTTGGCTTTTTTATATAAGCCAGTTCTATCTATTCCAAGTGATTTAGCAGCTAAAGAAACATTTCCATTAAACTTTTTTAACCTAGCAATAATAACCTTTCTCTCAATTTCTTTTTTTATTTCCTCAAGTGATTTTTCTGATTCTATTAAATCATCTATATCCACTATTTTATTGTTTCCTATTAAGCTCTTTACAAGAAAGACATCTACAATTTTAGATGTAGAAAAAATATTTACCCTCTCTATAAAATTTTTAAGTTCTCTAATATTTCCTGGCCAGTTATAATTTAATATAATATCTAATGCATCTTTTGAAAAATTTTCAAATCTTAATTCTCCTTTTTCCTTTAATTTATTTAAAAAATAATCTATAATTAATTTTATATCCTTTTTTCTTTCCCTTAATGGTGGTAAATAAATTGGAATAACATTTAATCTATAGAAAAGATCTTCCCTAAAATTTCCATTTTTAATCTCTTTTTCAAGATCTTTATTAGTAGCAGAAATTATTCTTACATCAACCTCTATAGTTTCAAGTCCACCTATTCTTGCAAATCTTCCATCTTGGATAACTCTTAATAGTTTAACTTGGGTATCTAAACTCATGTCCCCGATTTCATCAAGAAAAAGAGTCCCTTTATCTGCCATTTCGAACTTTCCAATTTTCCTTTCATAAGCATTAGTAAAACTTCCTTTCTCATATCCAAATAATTCAGATTCTATTAAAGTAGGTGGTATTGCTGCACAATTAATCTCAACAAAATTCTTATCAAATCTATCAGAATTTAAATGAATGAGCCTTGCAACAAGCTCTTTCCCAGTACCATTCTCTCCAAATATAATTACTTTTGAATCTGATTTAGCAACTATTTTAATTAATTCCTTTATTTTAATTATTGATTCATCTTCACCTATAAATTCATCAGGTAAAAATTTCTCCTCTTTTAACTTCTTGTAATCTTCTTTTAAACTTTTGAAATTTAAAACTTTATTTACTGTTGTAATTATATGATCATAATTTAGTGGTTTACTAATAAAATCAAAAGCGCCTAATTTTATAGCTTTTATAGCATTATCAATTGTTGCTTGTCCAGTTATAATTACCACTTCAATTTCTGGATACTTATTTTTGATTTCTTTAAGAATATCAAGTCCATTCTCGTTTTTAAGAAATATATCTAAAAAAATAATACCAATTTTATGCAAAGAAATTAACTTCTCAAGCTCTGAATAATTTTTAGCAACGCAACAATTATATCCATCTGTATTTAAGATTTCATATAGCAAATTCCTGATATCTGGTTCATCGTCAACTATAGCAATATAGAAATCACCTTTAAACTTTTTCATAGAAAATTAACTCATTACTCCAAGATCTATTTTAAAATGAACACCAATTTTTCTATCATAAACAATTTCAATATTATAGCCATATTTACTTAATATAGATTTAATTATAGATAGACCAAGACCCGTTCCATTATCTTTTGTAGTATAAAAAGGTTCAAAAACTATATTTGAAATCTCTTTTGGAATTCCAGGTCCATTATCATAGTAATTAATAACTAATTTATTATTTTCTTCATTAATTTCTATCTCAATTTCTAAGCTTTTTCTTTTAGCTTCTATTGAATTTATTATTAAATTAGAAAAAATTGAATTTAAACTTTGTCTATTTATAAATATTTTAATTTCATTTTTATCATTAATTTTATTTTTTAATAATATTTTAACATCTTCTGATTCCCATTTGTTTATTAAATCCTGAAAAAACTGAATCAATTCAATTTCTTCATTTTCTCCAGTTTCTAAATTTTCTATAAAATATAACTTTTCAGAAATCTGTTTAATTTGATTTAAATGGTTTAAAGCAACTTTTATCTTTTCTTCAAGATAAGATTTAAATTCATCATTATATGGATATTTTTTTAATATTAGTTGTAAAGAAAGAGTTATTGGTGTTAGAGGATTTTTTATTTCATGTGCTATTTTATGTGTTATTTTTTTAAATGATTCATATTGACTTTTATAAATTGAAAGAGTTTTTTGTCTTAAAAGTTCTTTTTGCATTGAATTAAAGCTTTCTATTAAATAATAGATTTCATCTTTTGATTTTTTAGTTTCAATAAGTTTAAACTCTTCATATGTAAGATTTTCAAAACCTTTCAATAAAAGATTTAGTGGTTTGTTAAATTTATTAACATAATTTATAGCAATAAATATTTGAATAAATATTAAAGGCATAAATATTGAAATATATATTAATATGTGAGCTAAAGGAGAATAAAGAAAATTATTATACTCTTTCTTGAAATTTGTATTTAAATTGAAAAAAAGACTATTTAACTTATATAAATCTTGATTAACAGGATGGAATACAATTACTATATCTTTATAAAGTGAGAGAATCAAAAAATTGTTTTCAAGCTCTATTAAATAAAAATTAAATTCAAGATCATTTTTCAATTTCAAATAGTTTTCAAATATATAATTTTTTGTATTCTCATCTAATAAATTTAAAATTATTACATCTTTATTTTTAATAAAAATTAAGTTTTTAAAATTAATTCTTGAATTATTAATAATATATTTTTTCAAAAGCAATAAATTTTTAGAACCAATTTCATTTTTATATATAAACTCAAAGATATTTTTTATTTCTTCTTTATCTTTATTGATGAATTCATTCAAATTATAATTTATTTTTTCTATATTTGAATTAATATTATAAAAATTATTTCTCTTTTCTTTATTAAAATTATAAAAAAAGTTAAAAGATGTAAAAATTATAAAAGTTATAACAAGATTTATTAAAATATAATTTAAAATTCTAAATTTAATCAAATTACCAAAAATTCTTTTTTTATATAAAATAAAACCCTTTATGTAAAAAGTTACTAGATATGAAAAAATTACACTTTCTATAACTAAAAATGAATAGGTAATATAACTTTTCAAATATATAAATCTTGAAAATCTTTTAATTAAATAAAAAAGAAAAACAAAAGTAATTAAACTTACAAATAAAAATAAAATTTGAAAAATAATGTTATTTTTGTTCATATGAAATAATGTTACTGATTAAATTATCAACCTTTATACTATAAATATTTACAAAAATTAAAATAATAGAAAATGGTGGTAGAAGTTTTATTGTATCAAAAGAAAAATAAAACTTCACATAATAACTTCCATGTTCTTTTAAGAGAAAAATATTATCTATTTTTAACCTAAAGATATATTCTTCAACCTTTTCAAAAGATTCAAAATAAATCATACTATTTTTATTATAAAGTTTAAGTTTATTATTCTCATAAGCTAAATTAAAATTTAATGAATATTTAGTAATATATACATCTCCTAATGAAAAACCTTCTGATTTTTTAAATAGTGCAAAATCATATAAAACATTTGCTTCATATCCATTAATTATTAAATTCCTAATTTCATTGTTAATTTTTTTATTTAAATAAACTTCACAATTTAGCTTATCTTTATTTAAAAGAATTTTAATAAAATCATTATCCCCAAATATATCAATAAAAAAAATCGTAGAAATTAAGAAGAATAAAAATTGTAAAAAAATTAATTTTTTTTTCATCAAAATTTTAATATAAACAATTATTTTAATACCCTTAAAATCTAAGGGAAAAACCCAAACCAAAAAAATTGTTATATAAAATTGGGAATAAAGAAAAACTATAAAAATTATTTACATAGGTTTCATTTTTAGAATTTATTTCTTTAGCTTTGTTATAAGCAAATATAGAAGAAAAAACCCTTTTACCAATATCAATGGTTAAATAAGAAATTATTACAATCTTAGTTTGTAAACTTAAATCATTAAAATTAATGTTTTCGATATTATTTAAAAGATCCAATGGTTTTTCAGCATTTGGAAATTGTGAAACAAGAATTCCAAAAAGATAAACTTTTTGCAAAAAATCAATCATTACAAAAATTGAACCTAAAAAATAATCTTTAACAAAAAATTGTCCGCTTCCTGGATAAAGCCAAGACATAAGTCCAGCAAAAAAAGGAGAAACAGAGATTTCTTTACCATAATCAATATTATTTTTCAAATTATAATTATACGCTGTAAAAGCTGAATCTATAATATTAAAAATCCTAAATCCAATCCATAAAATCCCTAAAAGACCAACATCTTGTACTCTATTAAAATCAAAACCCTTCAAATCAGTAAAACCAAAAAGATTAAAGCCTATAATTTGGTTCACAGATACCTTAAAAGAAGCTATCTTAGAAATAATGTAACCTAGAAGAAAAGTATCAATAGAGTAATAAACAAATCCTTTTATAAAAGATTCTGAATAAATAAGACCAAGACCAGGCATATACCAAGAAAGTAAAGCAGCAACTAATGGATCTTTTCTTTCTACATTTATATTATCATAATTATTTTGACTATAACATTCTATTCCTCTCAAATTTTGAGCATTTATACTATAACAAAAAAAAGATAAAATGATAAATATAAAAATAAAATAAAACAACTTTTTCTTCATTTTTCAATCCTGAAAGTTATTTTCAACAAATTTATATAAACTTTCAACTGCTTCCTCTTCATCTTCTCCTTCAGCTTTTATAGTAATTTTAGTTCCATAAGTTAATCCCAGCATCATAATACTCATTATTGATTTCGCATCAACTTCTATATTATCTTTAATAATTTTTATTTTAGATGAAAAACTGTTGGCTTTTTCAACAAACATGGCAGCAGGTCTAGCATGAACGCCATCTTCAATTTTTATAATTAAATCTTTTTCAACCATAAAAACCTCAAATAATTTTTATAAAAATAAATTTAAAAAATACAGTTTAAAATTAACAACTTAATAAATTATATAAATTATTATAATAATATCAACAAATTTTAAGTAAAAATTATTTTACTAAAATAATTTTAAAAATAATTTAATTTAAACTATCAAAAGAATTTTCAACCTGTTTTTCCTTTTTTAGAAAATCTTTCAATTTTTTATTCATTTCCTTAGCTGAATCAATGCCCAACTTTTTTAGCCTAAAATTCATTGCTGCTGTTTCTATTATAGTTGGAATATTTCTACCAGGTCTAATTGGCAATATAATATAAGGTATTGTAATACCAAGAATTTGAGTTGTATTTTCAACAAGACCAGTTCTATCATAAGCCTTGCTTTTCTGCCACTCCTCAAGATGAACTTGTAATTCAACTCTTTTTTTATCTCTAACTACACCTATTCCATAAAGTCTTGAAATATCTATAATGCCCACTCCTCTTATTTCCATATAATGTGGGGCAATTTTTGATCCATAACCAAAAAGAAAATTACCAGACATTCTTTTTATTGTAACAAGATCATCAACTATTAATCTGTGGCCTCTATGAATTAATTCTAAAGTTGTTTCTGATTTCCCTATTCCAGAATTTCCTGTAATCAAGATACCAACACCAAAAACCTCAATAAAATCACCATGAATGACGGCTAATGGTGCAAATTTATCCTCTAAATAGATCATTAAAAATTTTTTAATTTCAATTTCATTTATATTTGTTTTTATAACGCAAATATTGTTAGTTTTACAAATATCTATAAAAATTTTAGATGGTTGATTATCATCAGTAAAAATAATTAAAGAAATATTTTTGTTATTTAAAAAATTAATATTTGAATCTTTCTTCTTTTGCAAATATAAAAACTCTATTTTACCAAATAAAATAATAGAGTTTGGAATAAACCCTTCTGAAAAATTTTCCATTAAAGGAATAGGTGACAAAATATTTTCATTATCAATATAATTGTTAAGCCCTACAGAATCAGTCAAAACCGTTATATCATTGCCTTTTAGCCTAGTATAAAAGTCAACTAAAATATCTTTAATATAAAGCTTCATTTTTATAAAATAATAAAATTAAAAATATTTTATATTAATTAAATAAGGCAAATATTATACTTTTCACTGTTTTTAGTTAAAAATACCAACTTACCTGAGTCTTTATCAATAAATAATGAATAAATATTTTTATCTATTTTATCAATCTCTTCTAAAATATTACTCTCTTTAATCTCTTCTTCTTTTTCTTCTAACTTTATAATATTTTTTTCTTTTTTATAAACTTTTTTAACTAGTTTATTAGCTATATTTCTTTTTTCATAAACTAGATAATGATTTTCTTTTTTTATAGCTAAATTTACCAATAAATCATCAGTTTCAAGGTTTTCATAATTATAAAATACAATAAAATTTTTTTCTTTTTCTTTATCAAGTAGAAAAAGTGCATCATCAATAGCTAGTGGTTTCTTATATAGGGCATTTAAGTCAACTATTTCAAATTTTTCAAAATCATTTACAAAATTTTTCTGTTTTAATTCTAAAACTTTTGAAGACTCTGCTTCTTTATGATTTGTAATTTTATCTTTATATTTATTAACATTCTTTTCTATTCTATCTATAACATCATCTATTGCTTTATACATATCAGAATCTTCACCTGTAAAACAAACTGTTTTCCCTTTTCTAAAATCTATAACAACTTCAACTTGGTTTATGTATTTGTCAATAGAAAAATAAACATCAATAAAATTAATAAGATCTTCATATTTTGTAATTCTATCAATTCTTTTTTCAAAATAAGTTTTTAATTCTTCAGTAATTGTTAAATTTTTTGCATTATAATTAATAGTCATAGTCCCTCCTTAAATTATCAGTTTTTTTATTTTTTTATCTTTCTTAAGTTAGCAGGTAAAATGCCTAACTCACTTCTATATTTTGACACTGTCCTTCTTGCTATATTTAACCCTTTTTCTTTTAACTTTTGAGATATCTCAATATCTGATAATGGTCTCTCCCCTTCATTCTCTATAATATTTTTAATATTTTCAATAATATCTTTTTTTGAATATTCTATGGAATTCTTATTCTTTTTATTCTTAACAGTTTGAAAGAAAAATTTTAATGGAAATATTCCAAAATCAGTTTGTATATATTTGTTAGATACAATCCTACTTAATGTAGAGTAGGATACTCCTATTTTATCAGCAAATTCCTTCTGAGAAATCATTTTAATATATTTAATACCTTTTTTTAAAAATTCTTGTTGATACAATACAAAGTATTCTATAAAATTCTTTATTATTTCTTCCCGCAAATTAATAGAGTTTTTTATATTCTCATATTCTTTATACTTGTCCTTTAACTCTTCATTAAATACAAAAGATTTTAATTTATCATAATTATGATTTTTTAATTTAAAATAGGAATTAATTTTAATATTGAAATCACTACCATCATAATTAACAACTATATCAGGCACAATATAATTGGAGTTTATTCCTTTAAACTCACTTAATACATCAAGATCTACAATATTTTTTAAATTTTCTATAATGTTGTTAATAAAATCTTTTGTGTATCCCTTTTTTTCAAGAACTGACAATCTTAAATTAATAAAATCATCCCAATTTTCATTGATAAAATCATAGTAAATATCTGATAGAGAATCTCCTTTTAAGTGTATTTGCACAAGAAATAATTCTTTCAAATTTAATGAACCTATTCCTTTATTTTCAATAGTCTGTAAAACCATTCTTAAATTTTCAAATTTAAATTTATCTATTTCAAGGTCATTAATTATTTCTTTTTCTTTTTTAATAAATATCCCATAACTATTTAAATAAAATAAAAAAGAAATTATTATATTTTTATCATCATTATCAATTTCAAAATAATTAAGATAATCTTCTATCTTATCAATAATCGTTTCCTCATTTTTCAATAAATCTTCAATAATATCTGTAGTCGAAATCTCTTTCCTTTTATTACTATATTTAGCTTTAATAAACTCAAATTCCTCAAAATTTATCTCATCTAAATTTTCCTTTTCTCTATTTTTTTTTAAATCTTCATATAATAAATTTTTATTTTCAAGTACTTCAATAAAAGGATTTTCTTCCTCCTTCTCTTTTAAAAATTGATACAATTCAATATTATTTAAATTCAGAATATTCATAGAGAGAACAAGAGAAGGAGATAAAATAAGTTTATTTTCTAAATTTTGATTTAAATTTATCTTTTTTTCCATTTTCTAATTATTAAAAAAATTATATATAAAAATCCTCACCCAGATAAAATTTTCTTGCATCTTCATTATTTATTAAAAAAGTTGAATCACCTTCTATAAGAATTTTGCCTCTATATATAATATAACCTCTATCTACAATTTTTAAAGTTTCTCTAACATTATGATCTGTTATTAAAATACCAATATTTTTATCTCTAATTCTTTTAATTATTTCCTGTATATCTTTAACAGATATTGGGTCAACTCCTGCAAAAGGTTCATCAAGAAGTATAAAAGAAGGCTCATTTATTAAAGATCTAGCTATTTCAACTCTTCTCTTTTCACCACCAGATAAATTTTCTCCTAATTGTTTCGCAAGATATTTAATATTAAACTCTTCAAGTAGTTTGTCTTTAATGTACATCATTTCTTTTTTTGAAAGTTTTTTCAACTCCAAAATAGATAAAAGATTATCCTCTACAGTCATTTTTCTAAATATTGAAGTAGTCTGCGGTAAATATCCGATACCAAGTCTTGCTCTTTTATACATTGGATATCTAGATACATTTATTCCATTGATATAAATTTGTCCACTGTCTGGTTTTAAAAAACCAACTATCATATAAAATGTCGTAGATTTCCCAGCTCCATTAGGTCCCAGGAGCCCGACAATTTCACCTTTATTAATTTCAATAGAAATATCATCAACCGCTTGTTTATTCCCAAATTTTTTATAAAGATTTTTTGCTTCTATTTTGTTCATATAAATGAAATTATTTTATAATAATATATTCTTATAAAAAATATTATAAAAATTAAATAATTCAAATTTCATAATCAAAAATTTATCAAAAAAATTATTTAATTTTATCTTTGACTTTTAATCACTTTTAAATTTAAGAACTTCAAGACTTATAGGATTAAATTCAATAAAAATATATTTCTTTTTTTCATAATAATTTTTTTTACTATTGAAAATAAAATCAACATTACCATTTCTTACCACAATTTTATAGGTAGAGTTTTTACAAAATAAATCAAATATTTCTGAATCAATTTTAATATAATATTTCTCATTAAAAAAATCAAATTTAGTATTCTCTGAACGAATATTCATTTTATTGTTATCAATATAAAAGCTCATTTTTTGACCTGAAATAAAATTATTATCAAAAACAATTTTGGAATTATATTCTGAATTTATATAAAAACTATTATTGAATTCTATAAAAGCTTTATTTGAAATAAATACAATTTTCTTATAAAAATTTAAAAAAGAAAATTTATTTTTCGCTTCCTTAAACCTTTCATTAAAATAAAGAGTAATAATTGAATCATCATTAATAAATATTTTTTTTGATAAAAAATTAAAAAATAATTCCTTTCCTTTTATTTCAAAATCTTCAATAAACCTAGCTATAAAATCAGTGAAATATATATTTTTATTTTTAAAATCATATATAATTTTATCTAATTCAGCAAAAAAATTATTTTCATAATCTAAAATTAAAACCTTTTTTATACCATAAAGTATTGTTGATGTTTTATAATTTTCAATTAATAATTTATCTCCTTTAATAAAAATAGATTCTTTTTCTTGATAATAATCTTTATAAAATAAAATATAACCTTCCTCAACAATCAAATCATCTTTAATAATTTTAATTTTTCCTTCAAGTATAATTTTTTTAAAATATTTATTTGAAAATGAAAAAATGTTAGTTTCTTTAAATTTTTCTTTTTTTTCATAAAACCTTATTTTTTCTTCTATATTTATTTTCTTTTTGTAGTTATAACTTGAAAAATAATAATTATAAGAAAAAATACAACCAAAAATAAAAATAAAAAATATTATAAAAATAAAAAAAAACTTCTTTAAGTAAATAAAATCAAATTTTATAAATTTAATCATATAACTTTTCCTTTCAAAATATCGTGAAAATGAATAACTCCTATTATATTATTGTTTTCATCTTCAACAAGTAAAAATGAATACTTATTTTCCATTTTCTGTAAAGCTTCAAAAGCAAAACTATCATGTTTTATCCTCTTTGGTTCCCTTATCATTATTTCATAGCACCTTTTATTAACTAAATCTGGATACTTCAATAATAACCTTTTCAAATCACCATCAGCCAATATTCCAGTTATATTGTTATTTTTATCTTTAAATAAACAAACACCTCTACTACCTAATGAACTAAAATTAACCATTTGATCAAGAGCTTTTATTACAATTTCATTTTCATCAACAACAGCAAGATCAGATATGTCTGTCATTAAATCTTTTACTTTTTTTAATTTTTTCCCCAATGAACCTGCAGGATGAAATATTGCAAACTTTTCTGGAGTAAAGTTCTTTGCTTTCATTAAAGCTACAGCAATAGCATCTCCTAATACCAGAGTTAAAGTAGTTGAAGTTGTTGGAGCAAGATTCATTGGACATACTTCACATTCAGAAGGAATTAATAAAGTAATATCAGCTATTTTTGATAATGATGATTCTTTATTTTCAGTAACTGCAATTATAGGCACACCTATTCTTTTAGGATATGGAAGAATTGCTAATAATTCTTCCGTCTCTCCAGATTTACTTATTGCAATAATTAGGTCTTCTTCCATTACTACACCTATATCTCCATGAACCCCTTCAGCAGGATTTAAATAAAAAGCTGGAGTTCCAGTAGAAGAAAGAGTTGCTGCAATTTTACCACCAATATGACCAGATTTACCAACTCCTGTTATTATTAATTTTCCAGAACAATTTATAATTAATTCTAGCGCTTTTAAAAAGTTTTCATCAATATAATTAACAAGTTTTGCAACTGCTTCTCCTTCTTTTTTAACTGCTTCCTTAGCAATATTAAGAATCTCTTCTCTATTATAATTCAAATCTATTAATTTATCTTTATACATAAAATGCCTCTTATTATTTTCAAAAATAAAAATTTATCAAAGTAAGCATTAAAATATCTCTTTTCTAACAAACTCCCCTAATTTTATTAATTTAGGAATTAACTTCTCAAGGTCATCTAATAAAATTAAATTAGAAGAATCTGATTTTGATTCTTTTCTAGAAAAGTGTGTCTCGAAAAATAATAAATCCACATAAGAAGCAACTCCAGCATAGGATAGATTATCAATATATTCAGGTTCCCCCCCTGAACTTTTCGCCATTCCTGGTAATTGACAGGAATGTGTAACATCTAAACAAAGTGGAGCAAACTTTTTATATATAGGGAAATATTTAAAATCATTTACCAATCTATTATATCCAAAAAAAGTGCCTCTATCTGTTATGAAAAAATTATTATTTTGAGCCTCTAAAACTTTATTAACAACGTGTTCCATTTCAAAAGGTGATAAAAATTGAGCTTTTTTTAAATTTAATACCTTACCAGTGATTGCAGCACTATAAACCAAATCAGTTTGTCTTATAAGAAAAGCCGGAATTTGAATCACATCAACAACTTCAGATACTATTTTTGCTTGATAAGACTCATGTATATCTGTTAAAACTGGAATATTAAACTCTTCCTTAACCTTTTTTAATATATTAATACCTTTCTCTAATCCAACACCACGAAAGGAATTATAAGAAGTTCTATTTGCTTTATCAAAAGAAGCTTTAAAAATAAAATTAAAATGGTATTTATCAGATAATTCTTTTAATTTTTCAGCAATTTTTAATGGTACTATTTCATTTTCAATAACGCATGGACCTAATATAAATGCTAAAGGATTATCACCTCCTATTCTGAAATAACTACCAATATTAATTTCTCTAGATTTAATTATCATAAATTAACCTTTTTGTTTAATTAATTATTTTTTAATTATTGTATTTGTTTTTTTTATATTTCAAACCTTCTTCAATAAGATTTTTAAATAAAGGATGTGGATCAAAAGGTTTAGATTTAAATTCCGGGTGAAATTGAACTCCTATACCAAAAGGATGATCAGGCCATTCTACAACCTCAACAAGATCCAATTCCTCATTAACTCCAGATATTATTAACCCATTTTCTTGCAATAATTTTCTATACTCATTATTAAATTCATATCTATGTCTATGTCTTTCATATATAATTTCTGAATTATATACTTCATATACTTTACTATTTTTAGCTAATCTACATGAATAAGCTCCTAATCTCATTGTACCACCAAGATTCTTAACATTTTTTTGTTCTTCCATTAAGCATATCACTTTATTTTTTCCATTTGTTTCAAACTCTTCAGAATTAGCATCTTTAATATTAGCAACATTTCTTGAATATTCTATTGTCATGCATTGCATTCCAAGACATATCCCTAAAAAAGGAATCCTATTTTCTCTTGCTAATTTAATTATCTTTATTTTTCCTTCTATCCCTCTAGATCCAAAACCTCCTGGAACTATAATTGCATCTGCCTCTCTTTTAATATGATCCAAAATTTCAATATTTGTTTCAACATCTTCAGTATCTATTTTATGGATTTTAATCTTTGTTTTATTTTTTAAACCAGCATGTTTAATAGCCTCGTAAATAGATTTATAAGCATCATTTAAATTAACATATTTACCACAAAGAAAAAGATTTATTGATTCCTTTGAGTCTTTTATAGACTTAGAAATTTCTTCCCATTTTGATAAATTTATACTTTTTGGTTCAATATTAAATTTTTCAAGTATTTTAACATCAATTCCTTGATTGTAATATATAAGAGGTAGTTCATAAATATTATCAACATCAGGTGCTTCAAAAACATCATTAAAATCAACAGAACAAAAAAGAGATATTTTCTTTTTCATTTCTTTTGTAAGTTTACCAGAAATTCTTGTTAATATAATATCTGGAACTATTCCTATTTGTCTTAATATACCTACAGAATGTTGTGTAGGTTTTGTCTTATATTCACCAGCAACTTCTATTTTAGGTATTAATGTTAAGTGGATAAATAATACATCTTTTTTTCGAGAAAGAAAAAATTCTCTAGCTGCTTCAAGAAATGGTACTGATTCTATATCCCCTACAGTACCACCAATTTCAACTATATGAAAATCAGGCTTTTCCTTTTCATTTAATTCTTCAATCATTAACTGGATCTCATCGGTAACATGTGGAATAACTTGTACTGTCTTTCCAAGATATTCACCTTTTCTTTCTTTTTCAATTACAGATTTATAAACTTTCCCTGCTGTAATTGAATTTAAACTGGATAAAACCATATTTGTAAACCTAGAATAATTTCCAAGATCAAGGTCTGTCTCAGCACCATCATCGGTTACATAGACTTCTCCATGCTGAAAAGGTGACATGGTCCCAGCATCAACGTTTAAATATGGATCTATTTTCTGTAAAACTATTCTATAACCTCTACATTCAAGCAATGAAGCAATAACCGATGAAGCTATGCCCTTTCCTAAAGAAGAACATACTCCACCTGTAATAAAAATAAATTTTCGCATAAGTATATACCTGCTTTTTTATATGTTTTTAAATAAAATTATTTGCTCATTTTTTTAATTATATTAGTCGTTGAATAACCATTAATATAAGGAATAATCTTTAATTCTATTCCCATTTTATTTAATATGTCATATTCTATAAGATCTTCAGGTTTATAGTCACCACCTTTTACATGTATATTGGGTTTTATAATTCTTATAGTTTCAACTGGATCATTTTCTTCAAACCATGTAACAAAATCTACAAAAAAAATTGATGCTAAGATAAACATTCTATCTTCAATAGCATTAATAGGTCTGTTGCTTCCTTTCAATTTTCTTACTGATAAATCACTATTTAATGCTACAACTAAAATATCACCAAATTTTTTACATTCTGATAATAAAATTAAATGCCCTTTATGCAAAATATCGAAACATCCATTTGTAAAAACTACCTTTTTGCCGTTATATTTTTCTTTTAGCAATAAAGCTAATTTTTCTCTTTCAAATATTTTTGAATTTATTCCATTAATTAAATCATTCATAAATAAAAATTAACAAATAATATAATTTTGTCAAAAGTAGAAGACTACAAATTAAACAAATTAAATTATTAATAATCTATTAATATTTGATTTTTCTTTTGTTAAAACTATATTTATATAAAGGAGTATTTTATGCAAAAGAAAAAAATCTTAATGCTTTATGTTTTAGCAGGTGAAGGACACCTTGCAATATGTAAATCAATAAGAGATGCACTTAATACTTATTATATTAATGAATTTGATATTAGAATAGAAGATGCAATTCCTCCAAAAAATAAATTGTTAAAATTTATCTCTGAAGATACCTACCAATTTTTATCTTCTTATGCAACTCCCATCTACGGTTTTATTTATTATTTCTCACATTTAAATTTAATAAACAATATAAATGTATCTATGATTTCAAAACAATTAAAAAATTATATTTCAGAATTAATAAAAGAATTTAATCCTAATCTAATTATTGTATCTCACCCTCTTATAATCCAAGCAGTTTATGAAGCATGTAAGTTAGTAAATTTAAATATTCCTATAATTAATACAGTTTTAGATTTAAAACCAGGTCCATGGTACTTTAATAATAAAAATGTAATTTCAATGGTGCCTAATAATGAAATAAAAGAATTAGCCATCAAAAAATATAAAATACCAGAAACAAATATTGTAGTTATACCTCCACCACTAAAAAAAGGATTTTATGAAGTATGGTCTAAAGAAGAGAGAAAAATCCATAAAGAAAAATTAGGATTTAGAGGCGATAAAAAGCTTGTTTTACTTGCAGGAGGTGGAGTTGGTTTGCCTTACGGAGAATTCGTATTCAAAGAAATATTGAAAATTGATGCAGACATTGATATAGCTCTTGTCTGTGGAAGAAATAATATTTTAAAAAAAATTGCAGAAAAACTTTACAAAATATTCAATAAAATACCTGAAAGAGTTGTAAAAATATATGGATTTATTGATTTTATGCCAGAACTCATGCATTGCTCAGAACTTGTAATAACAAAAGCTGGATACTCAGGTATATTTGAAGCTCTTACATTAAGAAAACCTCTAATTATTTCTTATTACATTCTCGGACAAGAATCAGGAAATGCTGAGTTTATTAAAAAACATAAGGTTGGATATATTATAAAAAGTGCAAAAAAAATTGCTCAAAAAACTAAAGAAATCTTAACAAATGAAAATTTAGAATTAATGTTAAGGGAAAATATAATAAAACTAAATTTAGAAAACGGCTATGAAAAAATTGCTAACCTTGTTAAAAAACTAATCGAAAATAAAATATAAAATTTTCAATTTAATTTTAATATAAATAAATTTCTTATATATTAATCTTAAATATATTTTAAGTAATTTTTAAATAAATTATAAGCAAAAAATTAAATTAAAATTAATCAAAAGGAATATAAAAAAGGAGATCAGATGGATAAAGATTTAAAAGCATGGATAATTTCAGTTGAAATGGGACTTGGACATAAAAGAGCTGTTTATCCATTAAAATATCTTGCAAATGAAAAAATACTTCTTCTTGGAGAAGATGAAACATCAAACTTATCAGAAAAAAAATTATGGACAAGGCTAAGAAATACTTATGAATCTTTATCAAGAATTAAAAGCTTACCTTTAATTGGTGAATTTTTATTTAAAATAATTGATAAAGCTCAAGAGATCCCTACAAGATTTCAATACAAAAATTTAACAGCTCCAACTGTTCAACTTGAATTTATTTATAATTTTTTAAAAAAAGGGCTTGGTAAAACATTAATGGATAAAATAAAAAGCTACCCACTACCAATTATAAGTTCTTACCCTATCGCTGCTTTAATTGCTGATTATTATCACTATCCAGTAAATTATTGCATTATTTGTGATGCTGAAATTTCAAGAGTATGGGTAGCTAAAGACCCTTATAAGAGCAAAATTAGATATTTTGCTCCTTGTGGAAATGCTGTTAGAAGATTAAAAAGTTATGGAGTTCCTGATGATAGAATCTTTTTAACTGGATTTCCATTTCCAAAAGAATTATTAGGTAATAAAGAATTAAATATATTAAAATACGATGTTGCTCAAAGACTTCACTATTTAGACCCAAAAAACAGGTTTTTCCCTTTACATGAAAAAGAACTTGAACATTTTTTAGGAGTAGATAATTTAAAGTTTGAAAGAAAAAGAAAACTTTCAATATCATTCTGCATTGGTGGTGCTGGTGCTCAAGCAGATATTGCTGAGAAAGCATTAAAAAGCCTTAAAGAAAAAATAAATAATGGTGAGCTAAATTTTAATATAGTTGTTGGAAAGAGAAAAAATTTATATGAACATTTTAAAAACTATATAAATGAATTAAAAATTGATCCCGAGGGTACTTATATATTATACGGAGAAAGTGATGATGATTATTTTTCTAAGTTTTCTCAACTAATTAGAGTTACTGACATCTTATGGACAAAACCTTCTGAATTATCATTTTATGCTGGCCTTGGATTACCTATATTAATAGCACCAATTATAGGTTCTCAAGAATATTATAACAGAAAATGGTTACTCGAAATTCAAGCAGGCATTTTGCAAGATGACCCAGAATTTACTCACATATGGTTGTTTGAACTTCTAGAGGATGGGAGATTTGCAGAAGCTGCTTGGGATGGTTTTTTAAAAGCTAGAAAATACGGAACATATAAAATAGAAGAAATAATTGAAACAGGTACAATGATTAGAGAAACAAATGTTTTAAAAAGATAAAGAATTTACTAAAATAATAAAAAAAATTTATATTTTATTCTGTAACTCCTTTGAATAAGCATCAAGTATTCCATTAATAAATTTATAAGCATTTTTATTTGAATAAGCTTTGGAAATTTCTATAGCTTCATCTATAATAATTTTATGCTTCAATTTTTTATCTTCCATCATTTGATAAATTGAAAATTCTAGTATTATTTTATCTATTAAATCTATTTGATCAAAAATTCTTTTTGAAAATTTTTTAATAATATTATCTATTGCTTCTTTATTTCTAATTACACCATAATATAACATTTTAGAGTATTGAAAAATAAAATCATTATAACTTTTCTTTACCCATTTAAAACTCCCTATTTCATCAACAAGCTCAGGTAAAAAATAATATTGATAAAGAGCTTTTAAAACAAGAATCCTAGAGATTCTTCTATCAGGAATAATTATTTTATTTTCTTCTAAATTTTCTTTAATTTTTTCAAAATCAATTTCATTTTTATCCATAATTAAATATTTGTAAATTAATCTTCATATTTTAAATATTCATGGTTAATTTTCATAATATTATTGATCAATAACATCTCTTCTGTACCATATTATAATAGCTTCCTCTTTAAGTTTCTTGATAACATTTTCATAAGTTTTCTGCATATTTTCTTGCTCAAGATAATTATAAATTTTACTCTTAACATCTTCTAATGGAATAAAATCAATTTTATCTTTGCTAAAGAGATAAACAAGATAATAATCTTTTTCATAAATAAATACATCTGATAAATTATCAGGTAAAATAAAAATAAATTTTGATATAAACTCTTTAATTTCAATCTCAGGATAAATATTTTTTAATTCATCATTTATAACAATTTTATATTTTTCAGCAATTTTTTTTATAAGCTCTTTAATAGCTTTAATATTTGCTTTATTATACAATTTTTTATCTGACTCAATTAAATTTTTTATCTCTAATAAGGCTTTTTTAGCGTTTATCATATCCTGTAATTTATAATTTTCTGGAAGAACGGTCTTAACTAATAGGATATTATATTTATATGTTCCTTTATATTTATCCTTATTTTTCTCATAAAAACTTTTAACTTCTTCATTTGTTGGTTTTGGGGAAATTTTATTTATATATTCAAAAAAGAATCTATATTTTATAAAACCAAATTTTCTTTCTTCAAAAAATTCTTCATATGAGTCATAACCCATATATTTAAGTTGGTTAACAAATTGTTCTTTAGTCATATTATTATCTTTTAAAATTCTTTTTATATCATTTTCTACCTCTTCATTCTTAACTGATATACCAATTTCAGAAGCCTTTTGTTTAATTAGTATCTCATCGATCATTTCATTAATAACATCTATTTTTTTAAACTGAGGAATCTGTCCTTGTTTATAATAATAATACATTCTATCATATTTTTTTATAAATTTTAACCATGTAATAGGTTCAGAATTAACAGTTAATATTATAAAATCAACAGTCGATGAAAGTAATAAAATTAAAAACAGAGAAACAAACAAAATTTTTAATATTTTTTTCATAATTACCTCATAAATTTTTTTAAATATTTTTCAAAACTTAATTTTCTAATTTGTGTAATCCCCAATAACTATTTTTTCATAACCATAATTTTTATTTAAAATTAATTTTTCCATTAAATTGAAACATCCACTATCATCAGAAAAATAAATTTTAACATTTCCTCTTATATTTGAGTTATTAAAGTAATTATTTTTTTCTAAAAAATTAAAAACTATCCTTGAAGTGCTTTGAGATGAGTCCACTATTTTAACTTTCCCTTCAAAATAATTCTCTATTTTTCTTTTTATGATTGGATAATGTGTACATCCTAAAATTAATACATCAACTTGATTTTTTAGTTCACATAAATATTGGTCTATTACAATATCCATTACTTTATTATTTATCCAACCTTCCTCTATTAAAGGTACAAAAAGAGGTGTTGCTTTTTGTATAACATTAATATTCTTATTTTTACTATTAATTATTTCTTTATATTTATTTGAATTTACAGTAGCTTTAGTCCCAATAACACCAATACTTTTAGCAAAGCTAAAACTTAAAGCTTCTTCAACTGCTGGTTCAATAACTCCAATTATAGGTATATTGAATATGGATTTTAAATAATCTAAAGCTATAGCTGTTGAAGTATTACATGCAACAACAAGAAGTTTTATTCCTTTTTCTATTAAAAAAGCCGTATTCCTAAAGGAAAACTTCTTTATTGCTTCAGAAGATTTTGAACCATAAGGCAAATGTGCAATATCTCCAAAATAGATAAAGTTTTCATTAGGTAATAATTTTATAAGCTCAGAAAGAACTGTTAGCCCACCAACTCCAGAATCAAATACTCCTATAGATAAATTTTCCATCAAAAAAACATTATAAAATTAAACTATTTTGTCAAATTAAAAGTTATAAAAAATAAAATATTTAATAAAACTGTTTTTATAAATAATTATTCTTCCAACTCCATTGTTGAAACTATATTAACCCCTGAACCTTCAAAATTTTCTAAAATTATCTGTCCTTCTTTAATTGGAACCTTTAAATTAAGAGAGTATAAAGTATTTAATAGTCTGTCTATATATTTTTTTTCTATAGGTCTATTAGTTTTTACTGAAACTCTATTTTGGAATTTTGAATTTATCTTACAAGTTGCTGTTACTACTCTTTTAGGCATTAAGATTTCTTCTGTTCCATATATAATACCTCTTGAACATTTATTCCCTATAATATTTATATCTTCACTGTTCAAATCAGTCTTATTATCTGGAAAAGATATTTTTAATCTACAACCTAAAGGGCATGAAATACACACAATCTCCTTTTCCATAAGTTCTCCTTATATTTAAAATATATTTTATTCTAATCTAAATTCTAAATTGTTCTCATCATAGTTATAATTATTTAATACTGTAATCAAATCTTCACTCTTTATTTTTACATTTATCATTTCTGAAGGCTGAACATGGTTTAATTTAATAGTTTTAATAATGTTTCCATTCAGTTTTATTTCTAAATTAGCTCCATTTTTCACAACCATTGATCTCATATAAAAGTTATTATCAACTAATGGATCAAATTTATTGGGGCAAACATATCTTATATTAGATCCAGCATAAACAGGAAACTGTTTTTTCCCTTTTAATTCTCCTTTTAAATATTTGCAAACTGATTCGCCTGTCTTAATTCCCTCATAAGCAACATAATCAACTAAATCATGGACATGTAAAACATTGCCGCATGAAAATATACCATCAATATTAGTCATTTGGTACGCATCTACAAAAGGACCATTAGTATCAGGATTTATCAAAACTCCACATTTTTTTGATAATTCATTTTCCGGAATAAGTCCAACTGATAATAAAAGAGTATCACATTCAATATGAAATGTTTTTTCCTCAATATATTTACCATTTTCAAGAGGAGTAACATCAACACCTGTTACTCTATCCTTACCGTATATTTTGGAAACAACATGTGATAAGTACAAAGGTATATTAAAGTCGTGTAAACATTGAACAATATTTCTTGTTAATCCTGAAGGGTATGGTTGTATTTCAATTACAGCTTTAACTTTACATCCACTCCATGTTAATCTTCTAGCCATAATTAATCCAATATCCCCAGAACCTACAATTACAAACTCATTACCTGGAATATATCCATCAATATTAATTAGTCTCTGGGCTAAACCAGCTGTATATACACCAGCTGGTCTAGACCCAGGAGTACCAATGTTTCCTCTATTTCTTTCTCTACAACCCATTGCCAATACAACTGCTTTACTACTGAATCTTAATACCCCATGTAATTTAGAATAACAACTTAAAATCTTATAGTTATTTTCTACTTCTATATTTGTCACAGTAGTTTGAAGATAATAATCTATGTTTTCAAATTTTTTAATATCTTTTATAAATCTTAAAGCAAACTCAGGACCTGTAAGCTCTTCTTTAAAATAGTGAAGCCCAAAACCATTATGAATGCATTGATTTAATATTCCTCCTAATCTTTCTTCCCTCTCAACAATAGCAATCTTAAAATTTTCCTTTGCAATAGCATAAACTGCTGATAAACCTGCTGCCCCTCCTCCAATTACAACAACATCATAATTTTTTTCTTTCATATTTACCTCTTAATTTTTATGTGAAAATCATTTTTATTCTAATTAATTATTATTATAAAAAATTTTAACATTAATTAATATATATACAAATAAATAAAAATATTTATTTTAAAGTTTTTTGAATATAAGTCTTGAATCTCCTCCTCTTTTTGTTATTTGAGTTAGATCCATTTTTGTTTCTTCACTAATAATCTTTAATATTTTATAAGAACAAAAACCTCCCTGACATCTTCCCATGCCAGCCCTTGTATAAAATTTTATTCCATCCAATGTAATATGCCCTTTTCTAATTGCTTCCCTAATTTCAGCTTCAGAAACTTGCTCACATCTACAAACTATATTTGCAAAAGTAGGATCATTTTTATAAAGCATATCAACCTCAAAATCTTTTAAGAATCTAACTTTAGGAAAATCATCAATAAAAGGATCCCAATCTTTTTTTTCAGTGAGTTTAATATCCTTTTCTTTCAGTAAATCTTTAACATAATTTGCTATAGCAGGTGAAGCTGTTAAACCAGGTGATTGAATTCCAGCAACCTGCAAAAAATTTGGTGCTTTTTGTGACCATTTAATAAAAAAATCATTTGAGTCTAAAGCAGGTCTATTTCCTGCAAAAGATGTAATTATATCTTTTTCAGAAATTTGTGAAATAATTTTTTTGGTTAAATAAAGAATTTTTGTTAAATTTTCTCTATTAGTTGAAACATCTTCTTTATCATCTACATCTTCTGCTGTAGGACCTAAAAGACAAGTTCCCTCAACAGTAGGTATAACAAGTATTCCTTTTGATACAGAAGTAGGAACTGGAAATATAACTTTTGATGGGATATAATTAGCACTCTTGTCTATTAAAAAATATTCCCCTTTTCTTGCTTTAATCTTAAAATCTTCACCACTAAAAATATTTGAAATCTCATCAGCAAATAAACCTGCAGCATTAATTACAAATTTTGCTTTAATAACTTTACCATCTTTAGAAAAAATTGAATATATATTATTTGAAAAATTCGCTTTAGAAACATAAAAATCAGTATAAATTTCAACTCCATTTTTCTTTGCTGATTCAATTAATGAAAAAACAAATCTATAAGGTTCTATTATTCCACCAGTTGGTGCATATAAGCCACCAATAACTTCTGTTCCTAATTTAGGCTCAAGTTGTAGTATTCTATTTCTATTACAAAGTTCCAATCCTATAACTCCATTTTCTATTCCCTGATCATATAATTGATAACAAGATTTCATTTCTTCCTCTGTAAAAGCTACAACTAGGATACCACATCTTCTAAAAGGGAAATGTAATTCCTTTTGAAGTCTATCAAACATTAGATTTCCTTCTATTTCTAATTTAGCTTTTAAATATTTTGGAGAATGGTGAAACCCTGCATGAATAATTCCAGAATTAGCTTTCGATACACCAAAAGAAACATCAGCCTCTTTTTCAAGAACACAAATACTTAAATCATAGGATGATAATTTTCTTGCTATATTTGCTCCAACAACTCCAGCACCAATAATAGCAATATCATATACATCTTTCATAATAACCTCTTTTGTTTTTACTAATTTAACAAAATAAATTTTTCTTTTAATTAAATTTTATTATTATTTTATTTTAACTTATTTAATCTTGTATTTACTTATATATACCAATTTCCTAACAAAAAATAAAATTTAAAAAATTTTAAAAATACTATTTATATATCAATATATAAAAAATCTCTTTATAGATATCAGTTATAAAAGATGTTTTAATAAAAATACTATACTTATTATTAATGTAACTGGTGATATCTCTTTGTATTTCCCTTTAATTAATTTTATTAACACATATGAAATAATTCCAAAAATTAATCCCTCAGCAATACTATAAGTCAAAGGCATCATTAACAAAGTTAAAAAAGCAGGTATACCAACCTCATAATCATTAAAATTTATCTCTTTAATTGAGCTTATCATAAAAAAACCAACTATGATAAGTGCAGGAGCAGTTGCAGATGGTGGAATTATCAAAAATAAAGGAGATAAAAATAATGAAATAAAAAATAAGATTGCTACAGTTAATGAAGTTAAACCAGTTTTACCTCCTTCTGCAATTCCTGCAGCACTTTCAATATATGAAGTTACAGTGGAAGTACCAAAAATAGCACCAACAGTTGTTCCAATAGCATCTGAAAGTAATGCTTTCTTTACATTATATATATTTCCATTTTTATCCATTAATCCAGCTTCTGAAGCTAATCCAGAAAGTGTCCCAACGGTATCAAAAACATCAACAAATAAAAAAGTAAAAAATACTACAAAAAAATCTAAAGTAAAAATTTTATTAAATTCAAAATTAAAAAATAATGGAGGGGCTGGAATAGAGAAGAATTTAAAATCTGAATTAATTACAGTAAGTTTCAATGGTATACCAATTAAAGTTGTAATAATTATACCCAATAGTAATGCTCCTTTAATTTTTATCGTTATTAAAATAATAGTTATGACCAAACCTATAATCGTTAGTAAAGCAGGGCCATTTGAAATATCCCCAATAGTTTGTACAATATTAAAAACATTACCATCTTTTGGCAAAATAAAAGTAACTATTCCTGAATTCTTTAACCCAATATATGCAATAAACAATCCTATACCACATGCCGCTGCTTTTTTTATTTCAATAGGAATTGATTTTATAATAGATTCTCTAAAATTAATCAAAGATAATAAAATAAAAAAAATTCCTTCGAGAAATACTGCAGTTAAAGCTAACTGCCATGAATATCCCATTCCAATAACAACTGTAAATGCAAAAAATGCATTAAGCCCCATTCCAGGTGCTAAAGCAACTGGTAACTTAGCATACAAAGCCATAAATAAAGTTGCTATTGCTGATGATATACAAGTTGCTGTAAATACTGAACCTGAATTCATCCCTGCATTAGATAATATTGATGGGTTAACAGCTAATATATAAGCCATAGTCATAAAAGTAGTAATTCCTGCAAGAATCTCTGTCTTTAAATTTGTACCTTTTTCTTTTAAACCAAATATTTTTACCATAAAAACCTCAATTTTTATTATAGAATAATTATTTTTCTTTCTCAGATTTTATTAATAATTTTTTTTTTTTATTTTTCAATATAATTTTTTTTTAATTTAAGATTAACTATAAATTATAATCAAATTTTCTATTTTTAATTTTTAAAAATTTTATTTTTATGATAAGATTATTTTGATATAAAAAAAAATGGAGTTATAAATATATATGATAACTACTCCTTTTATTCACCTACATAATCATACTGAATTTTCTCTACTTGATGGTGCTTGTAAAGTTAAAAAACTTGTTAAAAAAACTATTGATTTTGGCATGCCTGGAGTAGCAATTACTGATCATGGTAATATTTTTGGAGCTATAAAATTCTACGAAGAATGTAAATCAGTTGGAATTAAACCTATAATTGGTCAAGAGTTTTACATTTCAGAAAATTCAAGGTTTGACAAATCAAAAGACAATAAAACATTTCATTTAGTATTAATTGCATTAGATAAAGAAGGGTATAAAAATTTAATTAAGTTATCATCTTTAGCTTATATTGAAGGATTTTATAAAAAACCTAGAATAGATATAGAATTACTTAAAAAATATAATAAAGGTCTTATATGCTTAACTGCTTGTCTATTAGGTGAAGTACCTTATTATGCTAAAATTGCTTATGAAAATAAAAATTATGAGAACAAATTAAAAAATGTAATTTCAAAATATCTAGATATATTTGGTAATGAAAGATTTTTTCTCGAATTAATGGACCATGGTATTGAAGACCAAATAAAAATAGGAAAAAAGTTTTTGGAAATTTCTGAAATATATGGTCTAAATATGGTTATAACAAATGATAATCATTTTATTTCCAAAGAAGAATCTTCTTTTCATGATTTAATGCTTGCTGTACAAACTCAAGATAATATAAATAACAAAGATAGATTTAAATTTGAATCTGATCAGATGTATTTTAAATCTTATGAAGAGATGAAAAACATATTTAATTTCTTACCAGATAATGTTAAAAATGAAGCATTTAAAAATACTATAAAAATCTTTGAAATGGTTAATTTGGAACTTGAATTTGGCAAATATTTTCTTCCAGATTTCAAAGTTCCGGAAAATTTATCACAAAAAGAGTATTTAAGAAAAATTGCTGAAGATGGGCTCAAAAAAAAATATAAAGAGATAACTGATGAAATAAGAAATAGATTTGAATACGAATTTTCTGTTATTGAAAAGATGGGATTTATTGGCTATTTTTTAATAGTTTGGGATATTATCAAATGGTCAAAAGATCATGGTATTCTTGTTGGACCAGGTAGAGGATCTGCTGGAGGATCAATATTAGCCTATGCTTTAGATATTACTGATATAGATCCAATAAAATACAATCTCTTATTTGAAAGATTCTTAAATCCAGATAGAATTTCTATGCCAGATATTGATATTGATATTCAAGATACTAAAAGAGACAAAGTTATTCAACATCTTAAAGATTTATATGGAGAAAATCATGTTTGCAATATAAACGCATTAAATAAACTTAAAGCTAAAAATGCTATAAGAGATGCAGCGAGAGCTCTTGGGTATTCTGCAGAAGAATCACTATATATTACAAAATTGATGGGTGATGATGATTTATCTACAGAATATGAATTAAATGAACAATTTAGAAATTATATTGATAAAGATGAAAAAAATAAAAATCTATTTGAAAATGCTAAGTTTTTAGAAAATCAATATAGGCAAACATCACTTCATGCAGCTGGCGTAGTAATAACTCCAGATGAAATTACTGAATTAATACCAGTATATGTTTCATCCCAAGAACAAAAAATAATCGCAAGTCAATATGATAAAGATGATCTTGAAAAACTTGGTTTTCTAAAAATGGATATATTAGGGCTGGGGAATCTAACTATTATAGAAGAAACAATTAAAAATATAAAAATAAACAAAAATAAAAATATTGTTTTATCTGAAATAAATTTAAATGATGAAAAAACATTTAATTTATTAAAAGAAGGAAATACAATCGGTGTTTTCCAGTTTGAATCAACAGGAATGATTAAACTACTTAAAAAGCTGAAACCAGATTCAATTGAAGATATAAGTGTTGCTTTAGCTTTATATAGACCTGGTCCTATAAAATCAGGTTATCTTGATATGTATATAGAAAGAAAACATGATAAAAGTAAAATTGAATATCCATTTGAATCATTAAAAAGTGTTCTTCAAGAAACATACGGAATTCTTGTTTATCAAGAACAAATAATGAAAACTGCTATGATTCTTTCAGGCTTCACTGGAGGGCAAGCAGATATTCTTAGAAAGGCTATTGGTAAAAAACAGGGAACTTTAATAGAAAAATTAAAAAAAGATTTTATTGAAGGTGCTGTAAAAAATGGGTATTTAAGAGATAAAGTTGAAAAATTGTATAATGATATAGAAAATTTTGCAAGTTACTGTTTCAACAAATCACATTCAGTTGCGTATGCTCATATAAGCTATATTACAGCTTACCTAAAAGCAAACTACCCATTAGAATATATGACAGCAATACTTAATTATAACCTTGGAATTAAAATCGAAGATTTTAAAATTTATTTAGAAGATACAAAATTGCAAAATATTAAGATCCTAGAACCAGATATAAATAAATCTGATATAATTTTCAAAATAGAAGGTAAAAACATTAGATACGGACTATCTGCAATAAAAGGTGTGGGAGAGGCTGTAGCACAATATATAATAGAAGAAAGAGAAAAAAATGGTTTATACAAAAATTTTATTGATTTTATAAAAAGAGTCAATAAATCGAAAGTAAATAAAAAAGTACTTGAAACGCTTATTTCAATTGGTTCCTTTGATTTTTGTAACATAAGGAGAGAAATTTTACTTGAAATTCTTCCAGAAATTCTTGAATATTTTGAAAAAAATGAATCAGAAAAAAATGATCTCTTTACCAGCATTGACATAAATAAAGATGAAATATTTTTTAAGAATTTAGTTAATAGTTATAAAAATAAAGTAAAATTATGGGACCAACAAAAGTTTTTTGAAATACAACTTGAATATTTAGGTGACTTCATTACAATTTCACCTTTTGACAATTATTTGAGAGAAATCTTTTATTATAATTCATATGAAATTGATGAATTAATATATGATGAAAATTATAACAATAAAAAAATTCAAATGATAGGCTATATAGAAAAAATCCAGAGAAAAAAAAATAAAGATAATAAAGAATTTTTTATAGTTTTTGTTAATTTTTATTTTTTTAAAACAAATATTTTTGTATTCCAAAATGGAGATAATAGCACTTACAACAAAATTAAAGAATTAGAAAAAGAAAATGATTATTCATTATGGAACTTTGAAATTAATATAAAAAGAATTCCAGAAAGAAAAGAAGCTATGCTTATTTTATCAAACATTCATGATAAAGATTCAATTATAAAAGCCCCATTAAAAAAAATAAAAATATTAATTGATAAAAATTTTGAAGAAATGGATATTAAAAAAATCAAAACTATTATAAAAGAAAACCCAGGAAAAACAGAAGTTTATTTAAAAGTAGAAAACGAAATTGGAATATTAAAATTGAATAATAGCTTTGATGATTCAAAAATAAGTTTATTTGAAAACATTAAATCAATCAAAGAACTCATTAAAAGTTAGCTCTTATAAAAAATCAACTTAATAGCTCTTTTTTTATAGTCTCCACAGTTATCCTTAAAACACTATCCTCTTTTATAAGTGAATCTATTTTAGAATAAGCATGTAAAATAGTTGAGTGATCTTTTCCTCCAAAAGAAAGGCCAATTTCAGTAGTAGAGTAATTTGTAAGTTCTCTCGCTAAATACATTGCTACATTCCTTGCTAAAGCAATAGATTGATTTCTTTTTTTAGATTTAATATCAACAGTCGAAACTTTGAATGATTCTGCAACTTTTCTTATAATATCATCTATAACTATAACTTTTTTATCATCAACATATTTGAGTTGATCTTTTAATATTTCAGAAGCTTTTTCTGGGTTTATTTCTGATGTATCAACTGCAAAAATATCACAGTATGCAATTATTTTTATAAGTGCAGATTCTAAATCCCTTATAGAACTTTTAACATTTTTAGCAATATAGTGTATCAGTTCATTTGAAAATTTTCTTCCTTCAATTGATGCTTTTTTGTTAAGAATAGCTACTCTTGTTTCAAAATCTGGTGATACAATTTTTACAGTTAACCCCCATTCCATTCTATTTCTGACCCTTTCTTCAAAATCTTGCAAATCTTTAGGTGGTCTATCACATGTAAATACCATCTGTTTTCCAGCTTGATGAAGAATATTGAAAGTATGAAAAAATTCTTCCATAGAAGCATCTTTCTTTTCTAAAAATTGAATATCATCTAGTAGTAAAATATCAGCTTTTCTATATTTCAATCTAAAAAATTCCATCTGCTTATTTTGTAAAGAATAGATAAATTCATTAACAAATTGATCTACAGGTATATAAACCACTTTCAAATCAGGAAAATGTTCTATAATATAATGTGCAATTGCTTGTAATATATGGGTTTTCCCCAAACCAACAGAACCATAAATAAATAAAGGATTAAAATTCTGACCTGGAAATTTTGCAACTCTTAATGCAGCTGCAGCACAAAATTTATTATTATTTCCAATAACAAAATTATCAAAGGTATATTTTGGATTTAAGTGAAATGCTTGATTATAATTTAATATAGATTCTCTATCATTCTTTTTATTATTATCTTCCTTTACTCCAATCTCATTAATTAAATTTTTCACTTTTTCATCTAAATTTTTACCTAAATTATTTTCTTTTAAATTGATATTAATTTTTTCTTTTAAATCAGAGCTAACTTTTTTTTCTTTTACTTGTAATTTAATTTTTGGATCTTTATTAATTATCTCCTTCAAATTTTCATAAAAACAAATAAAGAATTCTTTTTCAAATTTATCCTTCGAAATAATGGAAGGAAAATATAAAATAAATTCCTCACCATTTTTTTCAAATTCTATATTATTAAACCAAACATTATAAGAAAACTCATCGATTATGTTCTTTGAAATCATATAATTAATCAAATCTGAAAAAATTTTATCCTTTACCATCTCTGACATAAAAAATTCCTTCACAAGTTATTCACAATTAAAATTTTTAAAATTATAAAATTTTATAAATTTAAATTATAATATTTTATACAATCCTTAAATATCAATAATTTAAGGAATTCAAAAAAATAAAAAATAATAAATCTTTATTGATTATATAAACTAATAATTTATTCACATTTTATTCACATTTTACTTTTTATACATTGTTTAAATATTATATTATATTTAAAAAATTTGTCTATAAAATTTATTTAAGAATTATTTAAAATAAATTAAATTACTATTTGCAATTATAAAGATTTATTAAAATATATTGAAAAATATTAAGTTTTCCAGAATTTATAATTCTATAATATAATAAATGCAATTTAACTAATTAAATTCTTCATAAAACATTTTATAAAAACTAAATGTTTCATATAAATCTGCTTTAGAAATAATTTCAAACGGAGCATGCATTCCTAGAACTGGAACACCAGCATCAATAGTTGAAATTCCAAAAAAAGATATATATTTTGCTACAGTGCCACCACCACCTTCATCAACCTTTCCTAAAGTTGCATATTGCCATAAAATATTATTTTTATTCAATAAATTTCTTAACTTTGCAAAAAACTCAGGATCTGCATCGTTTGATGCACTTTTACCTCCTGAACCAGTATATTTAAGCAAAGATACCCCATGAGACAAATAAGGAGTATTTTGTTGATCAAAAACAGATTTATATAATGGATCAAAGGCTGCTGAAACATCTGAAGAAATGCAATAAGATTTTCTTAATGCTTTGCTTATACTGTATGGTGAATCTTTTTTAAATACCTTTGCCAATATAGAATAAAGATGGTATAAAATCATAGAATCAGCACCAGTCATACCACTGGAGCCGATCTCTTCCTTATCAAGTAACAAAGCTATTGATATTTTTTTAACTTTATTTGATTCGATTAAAGACTTACAAGCAAGATATGAACAAACTCTATCATCATGCCCATAACCACCTATTAAACTTCTGTCAAACCCGACATCATAAGCTTTTAGAGCTGGAACAACTTCTATTTCAGCAGATATAAAATCCTCTTCTTTAATACCATAATCTTTATTTAATTTTTCAAGTATATTTAATTTTACTTTTTCTTTAATCTTTTTATCTTTTATTGGAATATTGCCAGCAATTAGTATTAAATTTTCTCCTTCTATACCATTTAGTAATTTTTTTTCACCTTGAACCTTTTGTGCTAAATGTGGAAGAAGATCAGATATTACAAAAACAGGATCATTTTCTTTTTCACCAATAGTAATTTCTACAGATTTACCATTCTCTAAAAATACTATTCCATGCAAAGCAAGTGGAATATTTAACCATTGGTATTTTTTAATACCTCCATAATAATGAGTTCTCAATAAAGCAAGTTCACTATCTTCATATAAAGGATTCTGTTTAAGATCAAGTCTTGGAACATCATTGTGTGCAGCTATTATATTTAACCCATTTTCAAAGTCCTCTTCCCCTACTCTTCCTATTATTAAAGCTTTATTTATAATATTTAAATAAAAACCATCTCCTTTTTTTAGTTGGATATTCTCATCTTCAATGTTAATGTAAGATTTTTTTTTCAAAATATTTAGAAAATAGTTAACCACCTCTCGTTCAGTTTTACATTCAGAAAGAAATCTTTTATAATCTTCTGAAAGTTCAAAAGCTTTTTTTATTTCTACATCTTCTTTAACTTCCCAAAAATTTTTAGATTTATAAGACAATTCCTCATTAAGTTTTTCATAATAAGATTTTTCCTCATTTTTAGTTTCTTTATTATTCATAAAATTATTCTCCTCTAAAATTTTTTATATGTTAAATCTTTTATTAAAAATTATTAATTTATTATTCCAAGAAGTTTTGCTCCTTTTTCAAAAACATCCAAAGCATAATCTATCTGCTCTTTTGTATGAGTTGCTATATAAGATGTCCTAATGATACATTGATTTGGTTGAACAGCTGGAGGTAAAACAGGATTTACAAACAGGTTATTGTCTGCAAGATATCGCCAAAACTTTAAGGTTAAATCTCTATCTCCAACTTTAATCGGTATTATTGGAGTAATAGAGTTTCCAATATCAAATCCTCTTTTCAAAAAACCTTCTCTAGCATAATTTGTAATATCCCATAAATTTTTAATTCTTTCAGGTTCTCTTATCATTATATCAAGAGCTTTTGATGCAGCTGCAACAAGTGCTGGTGCAAGTGAAGCAGAAAATATAAAAGGTCTTGAAGTATGCCTTATATAATCAATAACTTTTCTATCACCAGCAATGAAACCACCTTGAGAAGCAAGAGATTTTGAAAATGTACCCATAATTATGTCAACTTTATCAGTTAAACCAAAATGAGCAGCAGTCCCTCTTCCTTGAGGTCCCAAAACACCAATGGAATGAGCATCATCCACCATAATTCTAGCATTATATTCTTGACAAATTTCAACCAACTGTGGAAGTGGTACAATGTCTCCATCCATTGAATAAACTCCATCAACTACAACCATCTTTGGTTCATCTTTAATTGATTTAAGAATTCTTGCAAGATCATCCATATCATTGTGTTTGAATTTCAATACCTTAGCAAACCCTAGTCTTGCTCCTTCAATTATTGAGGCATGATCAAGCTTATCAAGAATTATATAATCTCTTCTACCGGCTAAAGCTGAAATACAACCTTGATTTGCAAAAAAACCTGTAGAATAAATTATGCAATCTTCTTTACCAACAAATGCAGCAAGTTTTTTTTCTAATTCTTCATGTATATCAAGAGTTCCATTTAAAAACCTTGAACCTGCACATCCAGTTCCATGTTCTTCTATAGCTTTAATAGATGCTTCTTTAACCTCTGGATGCGATGTTAAACCAAGATAAGAATTTGATCCAAGCATTAAAACTTCTTTACCATCAATTATAACAACTGTATCATTTTTTGAATGATGTGCTCTAAAATAAGGATATATATTAAGTTGCTTTGCAATATCTGGATCATTATAAGCATAGCATTTTTCAAAAATGTCCATAAAGCCTCCTAAAAACTAAAGTGGTGAAAGATCATTAACAACATTTGAAATTGTACAAATATAAAAAAAGTTACTATCGAAATTTTATTTGTCAAATATTTTATTCTTTATATTAAACAGTCAGTTAAATATAAAATTGTTATCAATAAATGATTTGATTTTTTTAAGAAATGAAAAAACATTTTTATTTCTTACAAGAAAAAACGAAATAAATCCAAAATTTTTGCACTCTTCAAGAGCATCTATATCACCTTCAAAAGCAATGATTTTATCAGGTGTTAAATTATCTAATCTTATTTTTTCATTTAAATAGTACCAAAATTGAGGATCAGCTTTTGATATTTTGAAATCGGATGAAGTTAATAATTTAATATTATTTTTATAGAAATTTTTATAAACCTTTTCTTGAAGATATTTATCTATTTTTTCTTTGTGTAAATTATCAAAATTTCCCAAAAAATAGATTATCTCTAATTTGCCAAAGGAATTCAAGAACTCAACTAAACTATCCATATAATTTTCATTTATTTTTAAAATATCAATATAACAATTTATAATCTGATCCCTTTTTTTAAAATATTTTTCATTTAATCCAAAACTTATATAATTTAATGATTGAAGAAAAAAATTATCAAAATTGTATCTACCTATTAAAAAATGATAATATGAATCAGAAAATAAATATTCAACAATTGTTTCTTTTTTAACTTTACTTAAATCTTCAATACAATTAAAAAATTTTTCCCATTCAAATTCTATAAATGGATAATTTAAATCAAATATTATAGAATTTATTCTTAATTTATTTAAATAAGACATATTTAAAAAATTAGATATATAATATATTAGTTAAAAACTTTTTATATAATTTTTTAAAAATATTAATTAATTTATTTAAATTATTTCAAACAAAAATTTTAAATTCTATAAATTTTCAAGTTTATTTATTTTTTCAATTCTTGTTTTATGTCTATCACCTTCAAAGTTCGAATTTAAAAATGCATCAATCATTTTTGCAACAATATTTATATCCATAGTTCTACCACCGAAGCATATAATATTTGCATCATTATGTTTTTTTGCAAGTTCAGCCACCTGCTCATTATACAATAAAGCAGCTCTTATGCCTTTAATTTTATTTGCAGCAATACATATCCCTATTCCTGTTCCACATATTAAAATCCCAATGTTATCTTTACCTTTTAAAACCTCTCTCGCTACTTTCTCAGCTATGTCTGGATAATCAACTCTATTTTCAGAATATACACCTAGATCAGCAAATTTCAAATTTTTAGATAAAAGAAAATTTTTTATATCTTCCTTTAACTTAAACCCAGCATGATCAGAGCCTATAAAAATCATAATACCTCAACATTTTTATTAATTTTTCTTATATATTTATAATAATTAAGATTCTTTCCTAACTAAAATAATAATCTATCTTTTGAGAAAGCTCATCAACCAATTCTTTTTCACCTTCAATTATTACTCTTAAAATCGGTTCTGTATTCGATTCCCTAACATGAATAAAACCATCTTTCAAGTTAAATCTTGTTCCATCTAATTTATTTATATCTTTTATATATTCCCCAAAGTTCAAATAGATCATTCTTTCAAATCTTTCCATATGAAAATTTTCTTTTGAGTATTTTTTCTTTATCATCTTAATATTTTTAAATTTATCATACAATCTATAAAGATAATCTCTATCTTTAGCTAAAAATTCTAAAATAAAAGATGTTGCAACTAAAGAGTCCCTTGAATTAGATACATTAAAATATATTACTCCTCCATTTCCCTCACCACCAAATTTAATATTATTTTCAATCATTTTTTTTGTAACATTTATTTCTCCAACTTTAGAAAATAGTACATTTTGTCCTGCTTTATCAGCAAGTTTTTTAATCATATTTGAAGTTGATAAATTAATAACAATATCACTTTTCTCTTTCTTTAGATAATAAGCATATGAAAAAAGAAGCACAAATTCTTCTGATATAATTTCTCCATCCTTTAATAGAACTGCAACTCTATCACCATCAGGATCATACACAAAACCTATATCATAATCTTTGCCTTTCATAAATTCTGATAAATATTTCATAGTATTTACATTAGGTTCAGGTTCTCTTTCAAATGCTTTTTCTGGATTATTAAAAATAGAATCGAAGGAAACTCCAAACCTATTTAATAATTCTGGAATTGCAAAAATAGTTGTACCATTACAAAAATCACATGCAACTTTAAGTTTAGCTTTTCTTATAGAATCAACATCAAAATTATTTTCTATTTTATCAATATGGGCTTTAATTATAGAATCAATTTTATTATAATTACCAAATTTATCTAAATAAGAATAGCCATTTTGGATAATTTCTCTCTCTTTTTCAGAAATATAAACTTTAAATTTTTCAATATCATTTTCATCAAGAAAATATCCACCTTTTTTTATAAGTTTTAATGCATTATATTGAATAGGGTTATGAGAGGCAGTTATCATTATTCCACAATCAATATTCATATCCTTTACTCCAAATAAAAGAGAAGGAGTAGGTATAACGCCAAAATCAAATATATCAACACCTTTAGACAAAATTATAGATTTAATAAATTCTTTATATATAATTGAAGATGGTCTTGTATCTATTCCAATAGCAATTTTATTTGGATTCATAAATTCAATAAATGAATTAACCAAATCAAATAATATTTCAGGATTTAAATCTTCACCAATTAGACCTCTATATCCTGAAACATTTATTTTTTGAATAATTTTATCTAATGATTTCAAATATGTCCTCCCAAAAAATATTAATTCCCTTTTATAATTTTAATTCTTACTATATTGTTATTTATTTTTCATTTTTATTTTACTATATATTATTTCTTTTCTTCTTTCTTTACAGATTTTTTAGATGATTTTTTTCTTTTGTTTTCTTTTTCTTTTTGTTTAGCATTTTTTTCAATTCCTTCATATTCAACTATAATATTTTTTTTACCATCATCATCAATTAATTTTCCATTATAAAAATCTTCATCACTTTTAAAACTTGGTTTTTCTAAACCAACAAGTTCATATATTTGGTCTGCTGTTAAAGATTCTTTTTCTAATAAACTATTTGCAATTTTATCGAGTTTATCTTTGTTTTCAATTATTAATTTTTTAGTCTTTTCATAACATTGAGTAACTATTTTTTTTATCTCTTCATCTATTAATTTAGCTGTATTATCTGAATAATTTTTTTCTTTAATAAGATCTTTACCTAAAAAAACATCTTCTTTAGACTCTCCGAATTGAATAGGTCCTAGTGATGACATTCCCCATTTACAAACCATATCATGAGCAATTTTTGTTGCCCTTTCCAAATCATTTTCAGCACCAGTAAATGTTTCATTAAAAATAAGTTCCTCTGCAACTCTTCCTCCAAGAAAAGAGCAAATTGTATCTATATAAAAAGATCTTGAATAGTGATGTCTATCATCAACAGGCAAATTCCAAGTAATACCTAATGCCATCCCTCTTGGAACAATTGTAACTTTATGTAAAGGATCTAAATTTTTAAGCAAAAGATGCATAAGAGCATGTCCTGCTTCATGATATGCTGTAATTTTTTTCTCTTTATAACCTATAACAAGAGATTTTCTTTCAGGTCCTAAAAATACTTTATCTCTTGCTTCTTGAATTACCTCATTATTGATTTTTGATAAATTTTTTCTTGCTGCAAGAATAGCTGCCTCATTTACAATATTAGCAAGATCAGCACCAGACATACCAATAGTAGCTCTTGCTAACTCCCATAGATCAACATCTTTATCAAGTGGTACTTTTTTTGTATGAATTTTTAATATCTCATACCTTCCCTTAACATCAGGTCTATCAACAACAACTCTCCTATCAAATCTTCCTGGTCTCAATAAAGCATTGTCTAAAATGTCTGGCCTATTTGTAGCTGCTAAAACAATTACGGAATCAGTAGACTCAAATCCATCCATTTCTACAAGTAATTGGTTTAATGTTTGTTCTCTTTCATCATGCCCTCCGCCTAGTCCTGCTCCTCTAGACCTACCAACAGCATCAAGCTCATCAATAAAAATAATTGAAGGAGCATTTGATTTAGCTTGCATAAAAAGATCTCTGACCCTAGCAGCTCCAACACCAACAAACATTTCAACAAAATCTGATCCTGAAATTGAAAAAAATGGAACTCCAGCTTCACCAGCAACTGCTTTTGCAAGTAAAGTCTTACCACATCCTGGAGGACCAACTAGCAATATACCTCTTGGGATTTTAGCTCCTAAAGCTTGAAACTTTTGAGGTTTTTTAAGATACTCTACAACCTCAACAAGTTCTTGTTTAGCTTCTTCAACTCCTGCAACATCATTGAAAGTTACATTTGTATTTGTTATTTTTCTAGCTCTTGCTCTTGCAAAATTGAATGCTTGATTATTTGCTCCTCTTATCTGTCTATTAAACATATTAAAAATAAGTATTAAAAAAATAATAGAGGAACCTATTAAAAAGATAGTATACCAGAAACCTGAGGAATCTTTTACTTCTGATCCCTTAATTACTTCAACCCCAGAACTTCTTATTCTATTTAGCAAATCTGGATCGACATAAGGAATATATGTTTTATATCTATAATTAGAAGTTTTTGATATACAAAATATCCAATTTCCCCTTATTTCAACTTCTTTAATTTGATTATTCTCAAGATAACTTAAAAACTCTGAATAAGGGATATCTACATAATTTGTAATAGTTGTTTTTGAAAGATTAAAAAAAATAAAAATAAAAGCAGCAAGTAAAAGTATAATAAAAATAATCTGTCCAACTTTATTTTTGTTTTCCTCATTACTATTAAAATCACCCATAAAAATTAATCCCTTCTTTTATATCAATTTTTATAACAAATTTTGTTTTATTATCTACATAAAATTTCTTAGAGAGAAAATACCTCTTATTAAAGTAGAAACCTACTATCTCTTCTTTTATTACATTTTCTTTTTTATTTAACTCTTTATTTTTTTTAATATCTTTATTTTTATCTAATTTCTTAATTACTAGAACAAATTTTCTTAAAAACCATGGTATTTTAAACTCATTAAAAATCTTTTTTAACTTCTTTTTTTTATCAAAATCATAAAATATATAATCACCTTCTCTCCATAAATCAACAACCAATATACCATTTACCTTTTCTTTATCAATAAAAAATGAATCTTTTAAATTTAATATTTCTTTGCTATCAATTTTTTCTTCCTTATAATATAAATAATAATAAAAAAATTCATTTTCTCCAAGATTTAAATTTTTACAATAATTAGGAATAGAGTTTAACAATTTTAAGTAAAACATTCTTTCATAAAAATAAATATTACCTAAGGAGTAAAATATTATTATTTTTTTATCAGAATAAACAATTTTTTTACCTATATTTTTATTTTTCAAATAATTACTGAGTAATTTTTCAATTGAGTCTATAATACTTCTTGTTACACTCTCTTTATCCCTTTTATTTTTAATAATGTTAATTATTAAAAAGTAAAACTCTATTTTCTCAAGTCTAATTAATTCATCAATTTCAATAAAACTTCTATTTTTAATTAGCTCAATTTTACTACTCAATTTTTTAATAAAATATTGATTAACCTCTTCAACTATATCAACAAAATTTGAAATATGAATTTTGTAATTTTTAAATCTATCACCTATATTTTTAAGCAAAACATTCCTAATATAATTTCTTTCATAATTAATATCAAAATTTGTTTTATCCTCAAAATAAAAAATTTTATTGTCTTCCAAATATCTATAAATCTCTTTTTTTTCAATATTATAAAAAGGTCTTATAATTTTATCATCTCTTATCTTTTTTATTCCAGTTATTCCATTAAGACCAGTTCCTTTGAATAATCTCATTAAAACTGTTTCACATTGATCATCCAAATGATGCGCAGTAAATAGATAATCTATATTAAAAATTCTCATAAAATCAAATATGTTTTCATATCTAACTTTTCTTCCTATCATTTCAAGAGATTCGTTAGAATTTATTTTATATTTTTTACAATCAAATCTTAATATTAGATAATTTATTTTTAAGTTATCAAGTAAATTTTTAATATAAAGTTCTTCTTGTAAACTTTCTTCTCTAATAAGATGGTTCAAATGAAAAACAGAAATTTCAAAATTAATTTCTTTCTTTAGTTCTAAAAGACAAAAAAAAAGAGCTGTTGAATCAGCTCCTCCAGAAAAAGAAACACCTATATTTTTATTCTTTATATCTATTTTAATGTTAGTCAAGTTCTGGTAAAGTAGGTTCTTTAGAAAGCTCATCTTTAATTATTGGTTTAACCCTTATTAAGTTTTTAACTGCTTCTTCATAACCATTTAATATAAAACCTTTAATAACCTCAAAAGCATTTTTAAAAATAATATTTTCAAGCAAGTATTGCTCAACAAGAGTAAAATCTCCTAGGACATATTTAATAATCTCTTCTCTGTCAGTAATTTCATTCCCATCTTTATCCTTAGGTCTTCCAATTCCAATTCTTAGCCTTGCAAATTTATCTCGCCCTAATAATTGTTGAACTGATCTTACTCCATTATGTCCTGCATCAGATCCACTATTTTTTAATCTAATGTCTCCAAAATCAAGATCAAGATCATCATAAACCACTATTAATTCGTCTTCTTTAACTTTCATAAAAGCAGACATGAAAAGAATAGCTTCCCCTGAATTATTCATAAAAGTTAACGGTTTAACTAGTGTAACTTCTTTAGAATTATATGTAAAACTTAAATAATCACATTTCTTTTTTTTTGTAATAAAATCAGATACTTGTAATCCAAACCTCTTTGCAATATAATCTATAAAAGAAAAACCAACATTATGTCTATTTTTCTTATATATTTCACCAGGATTACCTAATCCCGCAATAAGTATCATAGCCTCTTTCTTTTAATTTAATAAAGAATAAAATACTAGTCAAATATTTCAGCAGCTTTAGCAACTTCTTCTGCAGAAGGACCTTCTGTAGTAGTTATTGTCTCTTCAACATGACCCTTAATTACAAAAATAACTTCATCTTTAGGTGATAATATCTTTATATTCTCAGGTAGTTTTAAATCATATACATGCATTTTTTTACCAATATTAAAATTATCCATATTAATAGTAATAGATTCTGGTATATCAGAGATCAAGCCTTCAATTTCAATATGATGCATAAATTTTTCAACTATACCTCCTGCTTTTTCCCCTGCAGAAACACCTTCATAAATAATAGGAACAGAAACTTTTACACTGTGCTTTGTTGAAATTTTATAAAAATCAACATGATACAATCGTGATTTTAATGTATTATATTCAAAATCTTTTATTAAAACATCATATTCTTTATTTTCCATTTTAACTTTAATCTTATGATTTTCGCCAAACTCTTTTAAGATTTTTACTAAATCATTTTCTTTCGCAACTCCATAAACATTGTCTTTAATATCTGGACCATATATCACAAAAGGAGTATAACCTTGCATTCTAAATTTTCTTAGTTGCGATTTTTTTGATATCTCTCTTTTTTTTGCATCTAAAACTGTGACTTCTTTGTTTTTCATCTTAATTCTCCTAGAAAATAAAATTAGATTTTATACCCTTAAAATTTTATATTATAAATATAAAGTTTTTCAATAGATAGATATAAAAATTCTAAATTTAGATAAATATAAATATATTTTTAATTATTTTTAACTTTGAATCTGGGGAGGTAGGATTCGAACCTACGAATGCCAGAGCCAAAATCTGGTGACTTGCCACTTGTCGACTCCCCATCTTCAATTATAAAACAATTCAAAAAATTATACTTTAACTATTGTCATATGCTTCAGATATAGCATTAGTTAAAAATTCTCTAAATTCATTTACAGTTGGATGTGCTACATCTTTATATTCACCTTTAGAGGTTCTTCTTCTTGGCATTACTATCTTTCTACCTTTATCTGTGTCATATAATGCAATATTGTGCACTACAAAACAGTTATCAAAAGTAACAGAAACATAACCTAATAATCTGTTCCTTCCATTTACTTTAGTTACTTTAATGTTAGTGATCTCCATTTTAGCTCCTTGAAATTTAGTATTTGGTAAATATTTTAACCTTAAAAACATTATTCCTTTTATCTATATTTTCAAGAGTATCAATTTCGATATCAGGACTTTTAATTATATTTATAAAAGAAGATCCTGATCCACTTAGGATACTCTTTAAAACACCTTTAACATCTAAAGAATAATGTTCCAAGGTTATATTAAAAAGTTTTAAAAAAATTGTTTCAAAATCATTATATAATTCTTTCACATATCTATAATCATATTTTATTAAATTTTTCAAGATTTTTTTTTGATTTTTTATATTTTTTAAAAAAATTTCTTTTATTTTATTTTCATTTAAATTAGCTCTTTCTTTATCAAGTTCATTGTACATAAGAGATGTTCTTGAAAAAATATTATTATTTAATATAATAAAGTAATATTTAAGGGGAAAATTTTTAATTATTTTAATTTTGTCACCAAATCTTGATATTATTGCTGGTCTGTTAAATAGAAAAAAAGGAACATCAGAGCCAATTTTTAGTAAAAAATTCTTATTCTTTAATTTTTTCATATTTATATAAGAAAAATAATTTAATATTTTTAAATATGTAAAAGCATTAGAAGAGGCCCCTCCAAGACCACCTCCAATGGGTATGTTTTTAATTATTTTAATACTCAATTTGGGTTTAATATTTAATAATTTATTTATTTTTTCTATGATGCAATTTTCAACACTTATTTTTTCACCACTACTGGAATAATAGATTATATTAAAAAAATCTGATTTCTCAACATAAAAAGTATCAAAAAGATCAATAGGTATAAATAAAGAGTAAATTTTATGAAGTTTTTTATCTTTTACATATGGACCTATAATTAGAAATAAATTTATTTTTGCGTTAGAATACCATACATAAGTATTAAAAATTTTATTATCATATTTTATGAGCATTTTTTTTAATTATACCTACTTATTATTAAAAATAATAATATTTAATCAATTTATCAATATATTTTTAAGAAGCCTTTTAATGATTAATTTAATTATTAATAGATCAATAATTTAAAATTATTATAAACTTTATTAATTAACTTTGCATTTGAAAAACTACTAAAAAATTTTTCCATCTATTATTCTATTTTTCAAATATCAAATTTTTAATTGTATTATAATATTTTTTCTCACCATTTTCGTTCCATATTAATAAAGCTTCTATTTTATTTTTATTTATAAAGTCAATAGCATGGATTTTACCCATTGCAAATATTGCTGTTGATAAAATATCCGCATCTAAACAATCTCCAAAAACAATTGTAACTGAAGCCAAATCAGAATCAGGGACTCCTGTAAAAGGATTTAATATATGAAAATATCTTTTCCCATCATAATAAAAAAACCTTTCATAATTACCAGAAGTAACTATACTTTTGTTAGTAATCTCATCAATTGCAAATATTCTATTTTCTAAAAATGGGTCATTTATTCCTATTTTCCAAATTTTTTTACCATCTGAGGAAGCCCTAATATCTCCTCCACAGTTTATTAAAAAATTATCATAATTTTTTTCCTTTAATTCCCTGAAAATTAAATCAATTAAAAAACCTTTCAAACTTCCACCAAAATTTAAAAAAGCATCACCTTTTATTGATATTTTGTCAACATCTAATATAATCTTTGACAAACTAATTTTTCTTACCTCTTCTATTAATTTATCTTTACTTGGTGGAATTGAATTAGGTTCAAAATTATTATATAAAAGTGTAAGATTCCCTATAAAAGGATTAAAATAACCATAAGTCTTATCCATGTAATCAATATTTTTTTTAAAAAAATAAAAAATATGATTTTTTATATCATTTGAAATTTTAAAAAATTCATCATCTTCTTCAACCAAATTAGAAAACCTTTTTTTAAATTCACTTTCAAGAAGGCTAATTGTTATTGCTTTATTTTTATTCAAATAAGTTAAGATTGAATCATCTTTATAAAAATCAAGTAAATCTGCTATTTTTTCAATTTTTTTAAGAATTATTGAAATATCTTCAGATACTTCTTTTTCTCTTTTTTTACTTAATATCTTTATATTTAAATATGTTGAAAATTTTATAAAATCAAAACTATATAAATTTTTCCTTATTAAATTAGAAAAAGAAAGAAAGCATAAAAAAAATATTAATAAAAAACCTATTAAAATTATTAAAATTTTCAATTTATTTTTCATATTATTTTTTAGCTCATAAAATTTTTTTATCTCATATCTTTTAATTTCTTCAATAATATCTAACTTTTTCTATTTTTACTAAATTCACATCCACAATATTTTTGCCTATAAAGGTTTAATGCTTTAGATATCTTTATAGACTTATTATACCAATTGTTTTCTGAAAAATTTTTATCTAAAAAATAAAAATTTAAATCTAATAATTTATTAAACTCTTCAATTTTATTACTAAATACTTTTTTAATTTTTTCAAAATTCTTATATTTAGAGATTGAAAGAGTTGTACTTATATAAGATTTTGAATAATAGAATTCAGATAAAATTTCATCTTTACAAAAATTATTAATAGAGTTTGTAAGTAACTTTTTACGAAATAAATAGTTTTGTTCAATTATATTTAATACAATTAAAATCCTATATTGAAAACACAATTCACATCTAAATCCACCTTCTTGTTCAGATTCATATCCTTTTATAGAATTAAGCCATTTATTGTGTTCATATTCTTTTATAAAATAATTTTTAATATTATAAAGTTCAACTACTTTTAAGAAATTTTCTTTCCTTAACAAAAATTCATTTTGAGTATCTATGTTATCACCTTGAAATATAAAGAAAATTGAAAAATATTTTCTTATTTGTGGATAAACCCCTACTAAACATGGGCCACAACAAACATCTAAAATTATTTTATTTATCATTTATCACTTTATATAATTTTTTATTTTTTCTACCACTTTCTCTATTTTAAATGGCTTTACTATAAAGTCTTTCGCTCCCATTTTTAATGCTTTTAATACATCTTCTTTCTGATTTCTTGCAGAAATCATCAAGATATTAGCATTCTGAGCAAATGGATTTGTAGCCAATTTTTCTAAAACTTCAAACCCATCCATTTCTGGCATCATAATGTCTAAAAGTATAACATCTGGTTTATCTATATTGCCATTTTCATTTAAATATTTAAGTAATTCATAACCAGAAGAAAATTCTCGAACTATATATCCCTGTTCTTCAAGCCCCATTTGTAATAACCTTCTTATATACATCTGATCGTCTACTACAAATACTTTTGCCATATTACACCCCTTCAAGCAATTTTTCAGCAAAACTTAAATCTTCTATCGAATTTATACCAATAAACTCTTTTTCATTTTCACTAATTAAAGCATCAACCTTTTTGCCTTTTTCTAAAGCAATCTTTACAAGATCTGTTAAATAATATTCTTTTTGATTATTATCATTTTTTATCTCTTTTAATAAACTTAAAGTATCTGATTTGTATATTCCTATTCCAGTATTTACTTCTCTGATTTTTAACTGGTCCTCATCAGCATCTTTTACTTCTATAATTTTTTTTATTTTTCCTTGATCATCCCTAATTATTCTACCAAAAGAAGATGGTAAATTAACTATTGTAGAAAGTATAGTAATATCATTTTTATTTTTACTATGATAGTCTATTAAATTTAGTATTGTATTTTTCCTTATAAATGGCATATCACCCATCAAAACAAGTATATCTTCATTGATATTTTTATAATATTCCTCTGCCATTCTTACAGCATGACCTGTTCCTAATTGCTCCTTTTGCAAAACATAAGTATATTTATCACCTAAAAAATTTATTACCTTTTCCCACATAAATCCTACAACTATAATAATATCTCTTTTTTCAACAAAATCAATTTCTTTAATAACATAGTCAATTAAAGGTCTCCCCTTTAGCTCTCTTAAAACTTTTGGCAAATTAAATTCTTCTGAATGTAACCTTTTACCTTTACCAGCTGCTAATATTATAATTTTCATTCTAACCCCTATTTTTTAATATTTTGAAAATAAATACTTATATAACTCAAAATTATTCTCAAATGTTCTTCTTAATCTATTAATGCCAAATACCATACCATTTATATAAATTTCAAGATGAAGGTGAGGCCTTACTCCCATATATTCAACTCCTGTATTTCCCATGTAGCCTACAATATCTCCAACCTTAACCTTATCTCCAATTTTTATATTCTCATTAACCTTATTTAAATGAGCATAAATAAATAGAATTGAACCATTAATAATATAAACTTGATTACCCCTAAAAAAGTCAAGATAAATATCATCAGTATAATTATTTTCAGCAGTAATCTTTCTATATATTTCAAATTTAAATCTATCAGAATAAGCTTCATAATCTTTTTTTATATTAACTATAATCCCTGGATATACCACTTTAACTGGTTCATTTATAGTAGCTATAGAACCATCTTCTCTATCTGAAAAATCAAACCCCCTATGAATACCATGCCTATAGTATCTTGGAGCTCCTGGATATATTGCACTGTCGTATCTAAAAGTGTAATTTTTAATCGGTTCCCCAAACTTAATATTTTGAAAAAATGATGGTGGAATTTCCCATTCAAAAAAAGTATAAATGTTCTTAGCAAATTCTCCTTTTAATTTAATATTGGCTTTAATCCTTGGATAAATATTTAATATTTCATTTTTATTTAATTTTAAAGTCTTAAGAATCCCTCCTATATTTTCAATATCAAGCTCTTTATTTAAATCAAGAAGCATATTAAAATTATAATTAATTCCTTTAATATTTAAATTTAAAATTCTATTTGGTTCATTTAATTTTAATAATAAAGCCTCACTTTTTATTTTAGTTAAATAAAAAGATAAAATTAGAAAAAAAATGGAAAAAATAAGTATAAATATCGTAAATATTTTTTCTTTATCAAAAAACATAAAAATCAATATCTGAGTCAAATTTTTGAAACTTTATAACATTTAATTAATTAAACTTAAAAAATCTTTTATTCTCTTAATACCCTCTGTTATAGTTTCCAGCTTATAAGAATATGAAAGTCTCATACATTCAGAATCTCCAAAAGCTGAACCTGGGACTAAAGCAACTTTAAATTCATTTAATAAAATATTGTAAAAATCATTATCATTTTTAATTTGTTGATCTTTATATGATTTACCAAATGTTTTAGAAATATTCATAAAAATATAAAAGGCACCATTTGGCTTTACAATCTCAATATATTTATTATCTTTTAGTTCATTTAGAATATAATCTCTTCTCTTTTCAAAAGTAGTCCTCAAAGTTTCATAAAAAGAACTACCTAAAGAAAATGCTTTCAATGCAGCATATTGAGAAATTGATGAGGTGTGAGAAGTCATATTAGCTTGTATTTTTTTCATTATATCACTTATTTTTTTAGGAGCAGCTGAATAACCCACTCTCCAACCAGTCATTGCAAAAGATTTTGAAAAACCATTAATTACAATAGTTTTTTCCCATATCTCTTTTGATAGAGAAGCAATAGATATATGTTTCATATTATCATAAATTAGTTTTTCGTAAATCTCATCTGAAATAATATAAATGTTATTCTCTAAACAAAATTTTGCTATTTCCTTTAATTCATCTAAATTATATACTGCACCTGTTGGATTTGAAGGTGAATTTAAAATTAATACTTTACAATTTTTATTGTAACTTTTTTTTAATATTTCATAATTTATTTTATAATTAGTTTCTTTTGTTGTTTTTATAATGTTTGGTTTCCCCCCACATATTTCTACCATTGCAATGTAAGATACCCAATATGGAGAAGGGATCATAACTTCAGCTTTATTATCTATTAAAGCTAAAAGTGCATTTGCTATATTTTGCTTTGCTCCACACCCAACAATAATTTCATCTGGATTATATGTTAAGTTATTATCTAATTTTAATTTTTCTACAATTTTTTCTCTTAATTCAGATATTCCTGCAACATTTGTATAATGAGTATAGTTGTTATAAATAGCTTCTATTGCAGCTTGGTTAATAGGTTCAGGTGTATCAAAATCTGGTTCACCTGCAACAAATGGAATAACATCTATCCCTTTCCTTCTAAGTTGCATTACATCATTATTAATTTTAAGTGTTTCTGAATCTGCAATTTCAGCTCTTTGAGCAAATTCATTCATAAAAAACTCCTAAAAATGATTATTTGTTTTATTTTATTAATAAGATTAATCTTTCGTTTTTATATTTATTTTTATACTATTTTTTAAATTTATTCTAAATTTTTTATATTTATTCTAAATTATATTTCCTCAATTTATGCAATTTTATTGTGACTATTTTAACATCTATTTTATAGAATCTTTAATAACTTTAGATAGTCTTTTAACTCCTTCTTCAATTTGATCAAATGAAGGATAAGAAAAATTCATCCTAAAATGATTCTTCTCTGGATATTCAGGATAGAAAGCGGAACCAATAACATAAGCAACATTATTTTCTATAGCCTTATAAAATAATTCATCACAATCAATATAATCAGGAAGAGTCATCCACAAAAATAAACCACCTTCAGGCTTAGTCCATTTAACTTCTTCAATACCCCCTAGATATTTATCAAGTATTTCAAGCATAAACTTTCTTTTTTTTGAATATATTTCTATATTTTTTCTTATCCTTTCCTCAAGAAGACCTTCTTTAATATAAGCTGCAGCAATTGCTTGATTAAAAGGAGGAGTACATAAATCCATAGCTTGTTTAGCAATAATAACTTTATTTATTACTTCTTCAGGAGCAACTATCCATCCTAATCTTAATCCCGGGCAAAAGATTTTAGAAAAAGTATAAAGAGAAATAACCCTTTTCCCGCCATCAAGTTCATATAGTGTTGGTAATGTAACTCCTTCATATCTTAATTCTCTATAAGGAAGATCTTCTATAATTAAAAAATCATATTTATTTGCAAGCTCAACAATTTTTTTTCTTTTCTCAAGGGATGTTGTAACTCCTGCTGGATTCTGAAAGTCAGGTATTGTATAAAAGAATTTTATTCTTTCAGCTCTTTTATTATAAAGTGTATCAAGTGTTTCTTCCAATTCTTTAATACATATACCATCATCTTCAAGAGTAACTCCAATAATATTAGCCTTGTATGAATTAAAAGCACTTAATCCTCCAAGATAAGATGGCCTTTCTGTAATAATTTTATCACCTGGATCAATAAATATTTTTCCTACTATATCTAATGCTTGTTGAGATGCAGAAACTACAAGTAAATTATTAACAGTTAATGGCATTTTCATCTGCTTGCTAATTCTTTCTGTTAATAATTTTCTAAGTTCACCGTATCCTTCAGTTGCTCCATATTGTAAAATTTTAGCTCCCTCTCTCTCTATTAACTTATTTATGATAGGGATAAGATCATTTACTGGAAAAGTTTCTGGGGCTGGTAATCCACCTGCAAAAGAAATAATTTCAGGTTTTTCTGTTAACTTTAGAAGTTCTCTAATAACAGATTTCTTCATTATCTTCGAAACAGATGAAAAAAATTCATCATAATTAAAGCCCATAAGTTACTCCTTAATAGATTTTTTTAAAAAACTCTTAAGTCCTAAATTAATGTTTCTGCTTGCCAATTTAAAGATATTTTTCTCGTTTAAGCTTCTTTTTGGGAAATAAACAGAAATTAATTCAAAGTTTGAAAAAAAGTTAGACTCTCTTTGAATCTCTGAGTTTATAATAGAATATTCTAAGACCAAAGTAGTCCCCTCAGGTATATAATAAGATTTTAAATGTGGATTAAACTCTTTTATATATTCTATTATTTTAATATTATTTTTCAACTCTTTTTTTAAATCCAAAAATTTTTTTGATTTGTAAACAACATATAAACTATCAGATTCTACAATTGATTCTATTAACTTTGAATTATTTCTTGCCCACATAATCAATCCATAAAATTTTGGAACATACTCTTTTGTTTCTTTAGGAATAAAATTTTTATCAGCTAACTCCCAAAAATTTTTACTATTACCAGTTTTTATAGCAACATTTAATCTACCATGCCCACAATTATATGCTGCTAAAGCAAGATCTAAGTTCCCTTTATAATAATTATACAAATATTTAAAATGTTTTGTAAACCCATAAGTCGAAGAAATTAAATTTTTTCTTTCATCAATATATTGATTGTTATTCAAACCTAGCAAAAGTCCAGTATATTCCATAAATTGCCACAAACCTGAAGCTCTAGCAGAGCTTAAAGCATGAGATTTAAATTCTGATTCAATGTATGATAAATATATAAACTCAGAAGAAAAACCTCTATCTACTAAAATATCAGAAACTATATTATAATAAATGCTAAAACTTTTTAACCTTTTAATAAAATATTCTTTATATTCATTTTCAAATTTTTTATAATATTTTCTAATTTCATTATTATTTTCATCAAAATTTATTTTTATAAAAGTATCATTTTTATAATCATAATTAAAATTCAGCAAATTGAAATAATCATGGGATTTATTTATATAATAAACATAGTATAATGTAATTATAAGTAGAAGTATTAAAAACAAAAGAAAAAATACCTTTATTTTTCTCATCTTAATCCTTTTTTTTTTAATTTGACAAACTTATTAATTATTGCAATTATTTTTTTTTTAAATATAATTTAATCAAAATATTAATAAATAATAATTTAAAATTAATAACTAATTTATATTTGCTTAATTGGAGGTAAAATGGATATAAGAAATATGAAACTTGAAAGTGGATGGTATCCAAAAGATAGTATTTCCATTAAAGAAAAATTTAAACAACTTGAATTAAATTATAAAAAATTAAAATTTGATTTTAAAGAAAAAAATAAAAATATAAACCTTTCTATTCTTCCTCATGCTGGATGGTTCTTCACTGAAGATTTAATATTTAATAATTTAAAATTAATTTCTGAACTAAATCCACAAATTGATGTTATAATTATAATTGGTGGACACCAAGATGATATGGGGGTTCCCATAATCTTAAATTATAAATATCTTTCAACCCCCCTTGGCAATATTGAATGTTTAACAGAATTAATTGATAAAATTAAAGTAACATTTAATATGAAAGATGAAAATGATTATATGTTTGATAACACTATTGAGATTTTTTTACCATTTATTAAATATTTGTTCCCAAATTCAAAAATTGTATCATATTATCCATTAGCTAATGAAAAAGCTTTTCTTATTTCAGACTATATCTACAATGAATTAAATAATAATAGATTAAACTTTATTGCAATTGGCTCTGCAGATCTTACTCATTATGGACCAAATTATGGTTTTTCTCCTGCTGGAGTTGGACCTAAATCTTTTGAATGGGCAAAAGAAAATGATTTTAAGTTAATTAATTATTGTTTAAAACTTGATTTAGAATCTATTTTAGCAAATTATAAAGAAATGAAGTTTACATGTTCTCCTAACTCTATAATTTCAATAATTAACTTTGCAAAACTCTTAAATAAAAATGAAGGATTTTTGATAGAATATTCAAACTCCTATTTAAAAATGAAATCATCTTCATTTGTAGGTTATGCATCAATTGTTTTCTAATATTAATTTTTTAAATACAAAAGTATTTTATTAAAAATAATAATAATTTGACATTTAATTAAATTTTTATAAAATTTCAAAAAAATATCTTCTATGAACAATATAGATCCAAATGAATTTATTTATCTTTATAATTCTGAGAATGCAAATTATTTTTTAAAATATATTCCAGGCTTGAACTTCACATGTCATAAAGGAAATTTTATTTTCCCTGAAAATTTAAAATGGGGCGAAATAATAACAACTAACAAAGGGTACAAATTTTTTGTATTAAAGCCTGGAATAATTGAATTTTCAATGAAAGTTAAGAGAAAAAATACTATAATTTATCCTAAAGAAGCATCAAGAATCATTTTTGAACTGTCAATATTTCCAGGCAAACAAGTTGTTGAAATAGGCACCGGCTCAGGAGCTTTTACTTACATTCTTTCAAAATATGTAGGCAAAGAAGGAATGGTCTACACTTATGAAAAAGATAAAGAATTTTTAGAAAATGCTATTAATAATTTAAAAAAATATGATTTAGATTTTAATAATATTATTTTTCATAATACTGATGCTTCAAAAGAACAAATTATTGAAAAAAACATTGATGCTGTTTTTGTTGACATTCCTGAACCATGGACAGTTGTAGAGAATGTTTACAATTGTTTAAAACCTGGATGCCCTGCTGGTTTTCTCAGTCCTTGTATTGAGCAAGTCCAAAAATGTGTAGAGAAAATGTATGAAATTGGATTTAGAAATATTAAAACTTTAGAACTTTTCGAAAGATACTTAAGAGTAAAAAAAGATATGACAAGACCCCTTGAACATATGATTGGACACACAGCATATTTATATTTTGGATATAAAATTACTATTTAATTAAGTCACATGCCTTTAAGTTTATTAAATTTAGACAGAGAACCAACCTATTTAAATTATTCTAAAGAAACTATAAAAGATTTAATGCTTGATAAAACATTTGAAAACATAATTTATGATAAAAAATATGAATATATTAAGGAGTACTATTTTAAACCTTTAAATGATTTAGAATATATTGAATACAGAAAGAATATTTTTAGTGATATAATTAGGTTAAAATTAAAAGAAAAAATTATAAAATTTAATGTAAATATAGAAAAAAGTTTAAGCTATTTTAATTTTAGTCAAAATCTTCATTACAATAATTTCAAAAAAATATTTTTTTTAAAATCAGCTTTAATATATTGCAATGAAATTATTGAGTTTGCTAATTATATTAATAATTTCGAATTTAACTCCATAGGTTTAATCAATTTAAAAAATTATTTAAACAACTATATAGAAAATGAAGGCTTTAAAAAGTTTTCAAAATATGCTTTTGATCTAGAAAATGAAATTAAAAGTATTAAATTTATACTTATTATTGATTATGGAAAAATCACTGTTAAAAAATATAAAAGTTATCCTCCTTATAAGGATAAAATTTTTAAAACATTTAATAATTTTATTTGTAAAGATAACAATATTTCTGAAATTAAAATCCTTGGTGATAATTTTATCTTAACAAATACAAATGTTAACCATATTGAAGAAAATATCTTAAAATTAGTATTTAAATTGTACCCCCAAATTTTTAGCAAGCTAAATAATTTTTCTGAAAATTATTTTAACTTTTTTGACTCAACTCTGATAAATATTTCACAAGAAATTCCTTTTTATTATTTATATATTGAAATCATTGAAAAACTTAAAAATAAAAATCTATCTTTTTCAATCCCTGAATTGAACAAAAAAAACAAAATTGAAAAGATTATAAATTCATTTGATATTAATTTAGCTATTAATTCAATAAATAAAGAAAATAAAATTGTTTTAAATAGTTATTATTTAGAAAATAATAAAAATGTTATTTTAATTTCAGGTCAAAATGGCAGTGGTAAAACTACCTTTGCCAGAATGATTGGACAAGTCCATTATCTTGCATCTCTAGGCTTACCTGTTCCTGGGGAATATGCATATATATTTATTCCAGATTCTATATATACCCATTTTGAAAAAGAAGAAAATGTAATCGATATTAAAAGTAAACTTGAAAATGATTTATATAGAACTAAAGATATTATATGTAAATTATCAAATAAAAGTTTAATTATATTAAATGAAATATTTTCATCAACTACATATTTTGATGCTCAAATTCTAATAAATAAAATATTAAATATTTTAGATAAAATTGATTGTGTTTCTATCTGGGTATCTTTTGTTATAAATCCTTTTATTTACAATCAAAAAGTAATAAGCATGGTTTCTCAAGTTAATGAAAGCAATCCCGGAATTAAAACATTTAAAATTATTATTAATGAACCAAAAGAAAAAGCATATGCTAATTTTATAACTAAAAATTATAATTTAACTTTTGAAGATATTCTTAAAAGATTTAATAGCAAAATATGAAAATAAGACTTTTATTTAAAGAAAAAGATTTCATTGAAAAATTTTTTTATAATTTAAATGACTTAAAACTTTCAGAAAAAATAAATGATGTTTCTTTGGAAAGACTAAAAGATTTAGGATTAGAAATTGTTTTATCATATATGAGTAAAAATGATAAAACAATTTATGAAGTATCTAAATTCTTATTCTGCAATATAAAAACTAATGTTGAGACAATTAGATATAGACAAGAAATATTAAAAGACATTATAGTAAATAGAGAATTGATAAGAAAAATTTATGACATTACTTTTAAAGTAAAAGAAGAAAAAATAAAAAATTGGTTAGGAATTTTTGGAATAAAAACACCGTCAAATATCGTATATAATTCAAGGGAACTTTTACAAATATTTATTTTATATTTAGAAAAACTAAGAGATATTGCAAAAGAAAATATTAATAAATTTAAATCTTCTGGATTAAAAAATTTTTTTACTATGTTATTGGAAAATTTTAGTGACTCAAATTTACTTGAATTAAAGCAAATGTTAAATAATTTAAAATTTGAAAAAGGATTATGTGCCTCTGCAAAAATTATAGAAAATATTGATCTTTTTAATTATGAATTAGTTTATCTTGAAGAAAATATGAATTTTAATATACTAAAACAGAAAAACAGTTTTTATTTTAAAATAAATCCAAAAGATGAAGCTGGAGCTAAAATAGTTGAAAGCATAAAAAATACAATATTGAAAGATATTGCTAATATACTATACAATGCATCATTAAATATCGAATTATTTTTTAATAAACTTCAAATAGAATTATCTTTCTATATAGGAGCATTAAATCTAATTGAATTTCTCGAACAAAATAATTATTACTATTGTTTTCCTGATCCATTAAACAGTATTTCAAATAAAATTGAATTCGAAGATCTATTTGATCTGAGTCTTTTTTTAGTAACTAAAACAAAATTAGTTGCTAATTCATTTAAATCTGATAATAAAAACATATTTATAATTTCAGGTGCTAACAAAGGAGGTAAAACTACTTTTTTAAGAAGCATAGGTATAGCTCAAATCCTTATGCAATCTGGGCTTATTGTGCCGGCTAAGTTATTTAAAAGTAATATTTATTCAGATATATTAACCCATTTTAAAAAAGAAGAAGATAAAAACCTTACTAAAGGTAAATTCGAAGAAGAAGTTTGCAGAATAAATAATATTATATCTAATCTTAAATGTCCTTCTTTACTTTTATTTAACGAATCATTTTCATCGACAAATGAAATGGAAGCTTCTGAAATAGCTTACAATATAATTTTAGCTTTGTCTCATTTAAATAACACCATATTTTATGTAACACATCTTCATTCTCTACCAACAATGTTAATAGATAACAACAGAACATGTTTTTTAATTGCAGAAATTTTGAACAACAAGAAAAGAACTTATAAAATAATAGAAGGAGCTCCTTCTAAAACTTCTTATGCTATTGATCTACTTGAAAATATTTTCAAATCTTTACTTAATTAAAAAATCTAGTATATTTGCAAGATAAATCTTCTTTAATAAATATTATTTTCTTTCTTTAATATTTAAACCAAATTCTCCAGTGTATTCTTCTTTTGCACCCCAAACAAAAATATATACTTTATCCCCTTCTGCTTTAACAACAGCAGCTGGTTTATTCTTATCTTGAGGAGTATATCCACCATCTCCTAAAGTTTTCGAAGTATTTGGTTCAGTATATATTTCCTTTGGATAAGCTGTATCTTTTGTTTCACCTTTTCTAACCTGAAACCAGAGAGCTTTTAATGTAAAATCTGAATTATAAGAATCATAAAGCCATATTTCGTAAGTTTTACCTTTTACAGCATCAAAGAAGAATAAAAATTCTCCACCTTTCTCCATTTTAAATTTCAATAATTTACCAATTTCTACTTTTTGAGCAGAAGTTCTACTTTGAGCTAATGTAGAAATTGAACTAAAAATAGTTAAAAGAGCAAACAAAAGTACAAAAATGGTTAAAAATAATTTTAATTTTTTCATAATAACACTCCTCCAAAATATTTTTAATAACTATCTATAACTACTATAATATATATAAAAAATATTTCAATATTTTTTATTTTTTATTAATAAATTTTAAAAATCAAATTTTATTATTTTTTTTTTTATTATTATTATATTATTTTTATTTTATATTATTGATTATTTGTTAAATTTTGTTAATATTTTTATAAGTTGATAGTTTTCTCAAATAAAAAAATATTAATAAATTTTTGGGAGGAAATAATGAAAAAAAAACAGTTTCTTTTTACTATACTGATTATAACTTTTATTTTTATTATTTCATGTAAAATGCCTCAATCATCATTTAAAATCACTTATGGCGAAAATAAAGGATCTCTTGTTATTATTGGTGGTGCATTAAAATCTACTAACAAAAGTGTGTATAACAAAATTATTGAACTAGGTGGAGGTATTTTTAAAGCTAAAGTAGCTATTTTCCCTACTGGTTCAGGCAATCCAGCAGACTCAGGTTCATATTACAAGTCTGTTTTTATGAATTATGGAATACCAAGAGAAAACATATGGGTTGTTCCTCTTGCAAAAAAAGATGATCCTTTAACAACAGAGATTAATGAAAAAAACTGGGCTGAAAATGCAAAACCTGAAAATGCTATTAAAATAGCAAATAAATTAAAAAAATACAATATTATTTTTTTTACGGGTGGGGATCAAATTAGAATTAGAGATTTATTAATGGATAGAGCTGATGGTAAATATGTTGATAATGCTATCTTAAAAGCAATAAGAGAAATCTACAAAAAAGGTGGTGTTATTGCAGGAACTTCAGCAGGAGCTGCAATTATGACAAGCCCAATGATAGGTGGTGGAAATAGTCTTGGAGCTATGCTACAAGGTTTTACCTCTATTGATAATTATGATATACCAGATGATCAAAGAGTATTTATTACAGATGGACCTGGTTTTTTACAGAAACCTGAAATTGCTATCGATCAACATGCTATAAAAAGAGGCAGATTTGGAAGATTAATTGTTTCAATGATAGCAAATAACCAAAAACTAGGATTTGCAGTGGATGAAAATACCGCTTTAATTATAAGAGGTAACATAGCTGAGGTTGCTGGAGAATCAGGAGTTTTAATTATTGACCTTTCTGAAGCTAGTTATTCAAATAGTTTTCCTCTATCAGCTAAAAATATTAAAATATCTTATATAGAAGAATTAGATATATATGATTATGTAAATAAAAAACTAATTAAAAAAGCTTATTACAAAACATTACCAACCAAAAATAATGAATATTATACTCATCTTACAAATATTTCTGCTGCAATTTTAGAAGCTGATGTTATTAAAAGACTTTTAATAGAAGATTTAGTTGATCATGCAAATAATGATTTTGTTATTGCAATTGCTTTTGATGGCCTTGGAAAATTAAAAGGAATAAAGCCAGGAACTGGCGTTAAATTAATATTTAGAAAAGGTTCTGATACAAACGGATGGGGTGGAAGAGACCTTATATCTGGTGAATGGAAGACTTCTGTATTTAATGTTTACCTTGATATTGAACCCACTCAAGTTTCAATAAAAGGTGTTAATCAATAAAAATAAAATATTTTAAAGGAGTATATTATGGTAGCAAATAATAAAAAGTATAATACAATAAACTCTTATGCAATTATTTTTTTTATTGTTATTTTTATATGGTTACTTACTTATATTATACCAGTTGGAAAATTCGAAAATAGAGCTCAATATTATTTTGACAAAAAGCATCAAGAATTGAATATTATAAATGTTATAGATCCTGATTCTTATGAAATGTTAATAGATGCTAATGGTAAACCACAAAAACTTGAAGTTCCTATTTTTGGAGAATTTACCGGTATTGGATTACTTAACTATATATTTGAAGGTGGTAAATCTGCTGTATCTATTATCCTTTTCATTCTTATTGTTGGTGGTTCTTTTGGCATTATAATGAAAACTAAATCAATTGATGAAGGTATTTTAAGTATAATCAACAAATTTAAAAGTTTTGATATAATATTAATACCTATTTTATTTTTCCTCTTTTCCTTAGGTGGAGCTGTATTTGGAATGGGAGAAGAAGCTATCGCATTTGCCATTATTGTTATCCCTATTTTAGTATCTTTAGGATATGATGCAGTACTTGGAGTATTAATAACTTATGGTGCAACACAAATTGGATTTGCAACATCATGGATGAATCCTTTTTCTCTAGTTATTGCCCAAGGTATAGCTAATGTTCCTATTTTATCAGGAGCAACACTCAGAATTATTATATGGTTCCTTTTTACAATAGGGGGAATAATTTTTTGTATTATTTATGGAAATAAAATTAAAAAGGATCCTTCAAAATCGCTAAGCTATGATACTGATAATGAGTATTTCAGAAAGCAATTAAATTCTAATAATATTGAAACTAAATTTACAATTGGTCATCTTTTAATTATTTTAACACTATTTATTGGTATTATTTGGATAATTTATGGTGTTGTTGTAAAAGAATATTATATAGGAGAAATAGCTGCTCAATTTTTTACAATAGGTTTAATTTCAGCAATCATAGCTTTAATATTTAAGTTAAATAATATGAATATAAATGATGTATGTGATGCTTTTATTACTGGTGCTAAAGATTTACTACCAGCCGCATTAATTGTAGGAATGGCTAAAGGTATAATTATCATTATGACATTAGGAAATCCTTCTTTAAGTGCAACTTCTCCAAATATATTAAATACAATACTTTTTTATACTGGTAATTCTTTGAAAAAGCTTCCTACTTTTATTACTATATTTTTTATGTATCTATTTCAATCAGTATTTAACTTTTTCGTACCATCTGGTTCTGGGCAAGCATCTTTAACTATGCCAATATTAGCACCTATTGCCAAAATGTCAAACATTTCAAGGCAAACTGCAATACTTGCATTTCAATTTGGAGACGGTTTTACAAATTTAATAGTCCCAACATCAGCTGCTTTAATGGGAGTTTTAGCAATAGCTAAAATAGATTGGTCAAAATGGTTTAAATTCATGTTAAAAATTCAAATTGCTATTTTCATAATCTGCTTTTTCATTCTTTGTTTTACAACTATTCCATTTTTTGCTAAAGCTTTAGGGAGTGATTGGATTGAACCAGAAATGATAATTAATCAACAATTAAAGAAAGAGGTAAAGCCTAATGTTTTATATGAATATAATTTACCCGAAAAAAATGAATTTTACATAAAAATAAATGTTAATGAAAATAAAACTTATGAAATATATTTAATAGACTCTTTTAATAACTCTTTCCATAAGACAAAATTTACATTAAAAGCAATATACTTCGAAATATATAATAAAAATAAAACTGAAATATATAAAGATATTTATACTGAACCCGCAAAATCAGGAGGTTATACTCCAGAATCTGAAAAACCAGCAGCTATAATCACTCCAAAAGAAAATGTTATTTATATTAGAGTTAAAGGTGATAAAGATATTTATAGTGGAACATTTGGTTTAATGATCAAAGAAAAAAAATAAATTTATCAATTAATTAAAATTAAAAATATACTTAAAAAATTAGGGTTGCCTTTCACAGGCAACCCCTTTTATTTTATTTTCATCAAATTAATATTTAATAATTTTTTAATTATGTATACTATAAATATAAAATAATTATTTAACTATTTTTAATTTTGTAAAATAGAATTTACTTTAATCACTTTTTTATTTTTAACAAAAAATTGATATGAATATATATTGCCAAATTCATCAATTCCATATCTACCATATAACCATATTTCAACAGTAGAATCATTTTCATCAAGAGAAATACTATCTGGATACCCAAGTTCAAATTCAAGATCTTCAGTAGATTTACCAAGTTCATCAAATTTTTCTAAATAGTAATGATCAAATGATTTATACTGGGAAGGATGCTGAAATACTTTTTCTGCATTAAACATTATATTCTTTGCTTCTTCAGTATTTTGAAAATACCATTGCTCAATCTTTTCATCATATTCCATTTCTATATAATTTCCTTTAAAATTGATTTTTACAACTCTATCAAAATCATCAGAATAACTATCAATTTGAACTATATAAAGATTTTTTTTAATTTCTAATATTTGAAAAGTACCAGCTCCATTGTATCTATAGCCTTCCTTTCTAAATTTCCCATCTTTAAAAAACTCTATTGTATAAAACAAATTTGAACCTGGTAATTTATAATACCACTTTCCTATAAGCTTATTTTCTACTTTTTTATTACAAGAATAAAAATTTGTAAATACAAACAAAATGATTAGAATTATTAGTATATTATTAACAATGTTATTTTTGAGTAATTTCATAAGTCCATCCTTTAATATATTATTATAGTTTTTTATTGTACTAAATTATAATTAATAATTATAAATAATTAAATTTATATTTTCTTAATTAAAAACAATTTTTAAAATAATTCAACAATATATTTTTAAATTATTTTATAAACAATAAAATAAATTTTGAATTTTATTAATAGGCTAAATATTTATCTATATTAAATTTTTTTATTAATTCAAATTATTTATTTTTTAATTTAATTTTTAATTTTCTATATATGTATTATTTTATTCATTTAAAAATATATTTAAATCTATTTATATGATACACCAGAAATTATATTTTTAAACCTAGCAGGAGATGCTCCATGTGTCATTCTCATAATTTGAGCTGGTTGTCCCTTACCACAATTCATTACACCCCAACCTACCCAATGATTTTCATTCGCAATCATATCACATGACTGCCAGAATTCAGGGGTTATTCCTTGATAAGTAGGATTTTTAACAACTTCTTTTATTTTACCATTTTTTATTACATATCCAATTTCACATGTGAACTGAAAATTAAGTCTCATCTGATCTATACTCCATGTTTTAACTCCATCTACATAAACACCATCATCTGTTGCTGAAATAATCTCATCAAATTCTTTATCCCCAGGAAGTAAAGAAATATTAACCATTCTTATGATAGGAATTGAAGAAAAAGAGTCAGCTCTATTACATCCAAAACTTCTTTCATATCCTGCATAATGACAAAATTCCCTATTTGTTAGATAGTTTTGATATAATCCATCCTTAACCAAAAACCATCTTTGAGCTCTAACACCATCATCATCATAACCAAAAGTTCCAAGCCCATTTGGTAAAGTTGAATCTGCAACAATATTTACAATATTTGAACCATAATGAAAATTTTTAAAAATATTAGTTTTTAAAAATGAAGATCCTGCATAGTTTTCTTCCATTCCGAGTACCCTATCAAGTTCTGAAGGGTGTCCACAAGACTCATGAATTTGTAAGGCAAGTTGAGAACCACCAATTATAAGATCTCTTCTTCCGTATGGTAAATCTTTAGCTGTTAATAATGATACTGCTTCCTCTCTTATTCTTTCAGCATTTTCTAAAAATTTTAAACCCTCTATTATTTCCCATCCACCTTGGCAGAATTGTCCTTCAAAAGATTGAGGATAAGACCTTCTTTGGACTATTCCACCTTCAATAGCTGTTGCTGAATATCCTCCCCCAGAGACAAAAAAAGTTTGTTTTATCATAGAACCTTCTGAATTAGCAAAATATTTTATCTCTTTCTCAAAACCAAGAGTTCCTTCTGCTATTTTTATTTTTTCATCTTTTCTTAATATTTTATCAACTTCGAGTAATAATCCTAATTTTTTATCGAATGAAACCTTAAATGGATCAACTTGAATTAATGTTTGCCAAACATCATTATAAGGTGGTTCATAAGCTAATTCAACATATTTATTTCTTAAATAAGATGAAGATTTAGCTATTTGACATGCATATTTAGTTATTCTATCTATTTCTTCTTCATTTAAAACAGAAGAAGCAGCAAACCCCCAACCACCATTAACAATAACTCTTACCCCAAAACCTAATTTAGTATAATATTTATAATTATCAACAAGGCCATTTTTAACTTTAATCCATTCACCAGTAGTTTCAATAATTCTAATATCAGCATAACTTGCCCCATTTAATTTAGCCAAATTCAATGCTCTATATAAATAATCTTTCATATTTATCTCCTTTATTTTTAAAATATTTTTCTCTTAAAACTCTATTTAATTAATTGATTATTGTTAAAAATTTGTTACTGAAGTAAAATTAAAATCTTTTATTTTAGCATATGGAACTTCAATAAAACTCATTTCAAAAAAAGAAACATTTTTTAGTTCTGAACTTAAAACTTCTATTCTTTTAATAGCTTCAATAATTGATTCAGTGAATCTTAGGTTGTTGGTTGCTCCAACAATTTCTCCATTTTCTATAAGGAAAACCCCATCTCTTGTCATTCCAGTAACTGAAAGTTCCATAGGATCTATAATATTCATATAATGAAAATTATTAATAAATAATCCTTTTTTTGTATTTTTAATAATTTCTTTATAAGCTGTATTACCTTTTTCTACTTTTGGGTATATAGGGAAAACTTCTTGAGATGGAATTGAAAACCCATTTCCTGTATTTGGGACATTTAACTTTTTAGATAAATATCTATTTGTTAAAATTGTGCAAGGAATTCCATTTTTAATTAAATATTTAGTTTGAACTGGTATTCCTTCGAAATCAAATGTATAAACTGGATTCCCATTATTTAATGGATCATCTATTAAATTAAAAAAATCAGGAAATATTTTTTTATTTAATTCTTTAACAAGAAAGGTTCTATTTTCAAGAAAATATTTACCAGAAAAAGAAAACCATAACATATAACTTAAAAACTCGCCAAAAGCATCAGGGGTTAATATTACATCATATCTTCCTTCTTTTATATTTATCTTGTTATTCATCCAATTTAATTTCTTTTTTATATTTTCATAAATCTCTTTTGGATTAAAATTTTTCTCATCGAAGCCTCCAATTTCTTCTCTTGTAAAATTTTCTCCCTTTTTAGAAGATATTGAAAAACTAAAAGTACCATTTATATTTTCTCCATAAAGATTTTTGGAGTTAGAAAAAATTAATTTTTGTTTATTATTTGAAATTATACCAGCTGAAACAATATTTTCTTCTTTAAGCTTATTAACTATTTCTGCTACATTATCGGCTTTCCATTGTGGAGTAATATTTGAAAGTTTTTCATCAAAACTAATTTTTGTTTCATAAACCTTATTTCCCTCAAGTGGAAATAATCTTTCATCCTCAGGCTGAAGATCTATAATTTTCTCCAATTTATTATATGCATTTTTAATAGAAACATCAGAAAAATCACTAATATAAATAGAAGCAGTTTTTTTACCTTTAATAACTCTAATTTCAGCTGTTAAATTTCTTGATGAAACATTTTGACTTATCTCATTGTTTCCAAATCTAGTTAGTTCTTTAAAATCCTCATAATATGTAACCTCAGTTTCATCAAATTTTGAAAATGAAATTATCTTATCAACTAATTTTTTTTCATTAAACATATAATTACTCCTTAAAATAAAATTAAAATTTAATTAAATAAAAATTCTTAATTTTTGTTTAAGCTTTTATTAAATTTGAAATTAAAATACAACAATTTATAAAAAAAACAATTAATTTTTTTTAACTATCTATATAAAAATAATAAGGCATTAAAATTAAAAGCTAAAATTTTATATTTTTTAATGAACAATAAAACTTTAATTTAAAAAGCTATATTATTAAAAGTAGAGCTAAATAATTTTGAAAAATTTTTCAAAATTAAATGAACAATTTATTGAAAAATTTTAAAAATATTTTTTTTAATTTAAAGATTTAAAAGTATATATCCGATATCTTGAATAGAAATTTTTAAAAGGAGGAATAAATGGCAGAATTTAAATTTCATTTACTATTGTAATATTTTTACTACATTTATTATTTCGTATATCTAAAAAATACTTTAGTTAAAAATTAAAAAAAATTTTAAAAACAAGGATGTAAAAAAATTCAAGGAGGAGGGTATGATAATAAATCATAACATATCTTCTTTATTTGCTAATAGGCAATTAAAGTTTAACACCTGGAATGTTAACAAAGAAATACAAAAACTATCTTCAGGTGAAAGAATCAATAATGCTGCTGATGATGCATCAGGTCTAGCAGTATCAGAAAAGATGAGATCTCAAATAAGAGGTCTTTTGCAAGCTGAAAAAAATGCTGAAAATGGAATTTCATTTATTCAAACAGCTGAAGGATACTTAATTGAAACAACTGAAATTCTTCAAAGAATAAGAGAACTTGCTGTTCAATCAGCAAATGGAATCTATTCTGAAGATGACAGAATGCAGATTCAAGTTGAAGTTGAGCAATTAGTTGATGAAGTTGATAGAATAGCTTCTCATGCTCAATTTAATGGAATGAATATCTTAACTGGAAGGTTTGCTGATGTATCTAAAGGTGGAACTCCTGTTGCATCTATGTGGTTCCATGTTGGAGCTAATATGGATCAAAGAATAAGAGTTACAATTGGAACAATGACTTCTAAAGGTTTAGGAATTAGAACAATCACAGGATCAGCTTTATCAATTTCAACTGTTGAAAAAGCAAACATGACTATAGGACAAATAGATAAAGCTTTACAATTAGTTTCAAAACAAAGAGCTGATCTTGGTGCTTATCAAGAAAGACTTGAATTCTTAAGTAAAGGTCTTTTAATTGGAGCTGAAAACATGCAAGCTGCTGAAAGTAGAATAAGAGATACAGATATGGCTTTAGAGATGTCTTATTTTACAAAAGATCAAATTTTAGTTCAATCTGCTACAGCAATGCTTGCACAAGCTAATGCTCAACCTCAATTAATTTTAAGACTTTTAGGATAATATTTTCTAGTCTGCCATTTATTCATTATAAAAGGTATAGGAGTTTCAAACTCCTATACCCTTTTATACTTTTAAAAGCTCTTTAAAATTTTTATATTTTCAACCAGGATTGGAGGATAAATTTTAATTTAATTTTTTCTTTTTTATTCTCTTTTCCTGGTTGTTAAACTGCTTTGCACGTGGGCAGTTTGCAGCCTTATAAGAGGAGATTTTACAAGGAGGGTGGTATGATAATTAATCATAATCTTTCCAGCTTGTTTGCTAATAGACAGGTTAAATTCAGAAACTGGGAGATTCAGAAGAACATTGAAAAACTTTCATCCGGAGAGAGAATCAATAAAGCTGGTGATGATGCTTCAGGATTAGCTGTTTCTGAAAAAATGAGATCTCAAATTAGAGGATTAAGACAAGCTGAAAGAAATATTCAATCAGCTGTATCATTTATGCAAACTGCTGAAGGATACTTAGCTGAAACAACAGAGATCTTACAAAGAGCAAGAGAACTTGCAATTCAAGCTTCAAATGGAATTTACACAGAAGATGATAGAGCTCAAATTCAACTTGAAATAGCTCAACTTGTAGATGAAATTGATAGAATTGCATCTCATGCTCAGTTCAATGGTTATAATATTCTTACTGGAAGATTTGCTGCTGAACCTACAACAAGCCAAACAAATTCTATTCAGCAACCTGTCTTCTTTCATGTAGGCCCAAATATGGATCAAAGAGAATATGTAACCATTGGTACTATGACTGCAGCTGGGCTAGGTATCATAAGTAGTACTGGAGAAACAATATCAGTTTCAACAGCTGATAAAGCAAATCTTTCTATTGGAGTTATTGATAATGCCTTAAGAAAAGTAACAACACAGAGAGCTAAGCTTGGAGCATATCAAAACAGATTTGAACAAGCTCTATCCGGGGTTTCTATTGCAGCAGAAAACCTTACAGCAGCTGAATCTCAAATAAGAGATACCAATATGGCTGAAATAATTTCTGAGTTTACTAAAAATCAGATAATTATCCAGGCAGGTACATCAATGCTTGCACAAGCAAATAATATACCTGCCCTGGTTCTTCGGCTTTTAGGCTAAGTTAGCGGATTTCAATCTTCCCTTCCAATTAATTTAATTTAATACCTGGGAGAAATGATGGTGATTGGCTAGCCCACATCTTTTCTCCCAAAGGAATAAATCAGGGAGGGAGGTTTTATATGATAATTAATCACAACATGTCCGCTAATTTCGCCAATCGTATGTTGAAAGCACAATACAGAGGCTTTACAAAATCTCTTGAAAAATTATCCTCCGGAGAGAGGATAAATTCTGCAGGGGATGATGCCTCTGGGCTTGCTGTATCTGAAAAATTAAGATCTCAAATAAGAGGATTGATACAAGCTGGTAAAAATGCTCAAAATGGTATCTCTTTTATTCAAACTGCTGAAGGTTCGCTCCAGGAGGTTCATTCGATACTTTTAAGGACTAGAGAATTGGCTATACAGGCTGCAAATGGAATCTATTCAATTGAGGATAGAAACCTAATCCAACTTGAAGTTGCTCAGCTTGTTGATGAAATTGATAGAATTTCTACAACAGCTGAATTCAATAAATTCAAGATCCTTGATGGAAGCTTGAAATCATTGAGACTTCATGTTGGACCAAATGCAGATCAAGCCTTCTCTATTCCTATTAGTACAATGACCTCACGTGCCCTGGGGCTTGAAGGCATATCTATTTCAACTGTAGAGAAAGCAAATGAAGCTATTGGTAGAGTTGATAATGCCGTAAATATAATTTCAACTCAAAGAGCTTCTTTTGGTGCAGCTCAAAATAGGTTGTTTCATACAGTTGCTTCTCTTGAACAAGCTGCAGAGTCTCTACAGGGGGCAGAATCTCTTATTAGAGATACAGATATGTCTTCAGAAATTTTAGAATTTACTAAATACCAGCTCTTAACGCAATCCTCAGCATCAGTATTAGTTCAGGCTAATCTGATGCCAAATATTGTGCTTCAACTGCTTGGCTAGCCATTTGGGGGGAAGTTTAATTACTTCCCCCTTATTTATTCTTTCTTAAATCAATTTTAAGAGATAATGTATAAAATTAAAAAAATATAAACTTAATTTTATCCATTTTAAACTTGATTTTTAATTATTTAATATTTATAATAATATCAAATTTGAAATTTAATAAATTTAGTAAGGTTTAAAGTCTATGAAATTAAGATTAAAATATTTATTATTATCTGTTATTTTGCCTATATCTATTATAATAATAATATTTTTTCTTCTTTATATAAATATTTCAAAAAACTTTTATTCATATGTAATATCAAGATATCAAAAAGAAGCTGAAATGATTGAGTTAACAATAAGAAAATATCTTTTTGATAAAGTTAATAAATTAATATCTTATTCAAATACATATGATGTTTATTATTTATTAAAAAATATAAACTACCGAGAAGAAGAAAAATTTGTTAATGATAAAGAATTTAATTCATATAAGATTACTACAGAAAAATTTGCAAAAAGTGATAAAGACATTCAATTCTTATACACAGGATCTCCATTAACTAAAACAGTTTATTCCTTTGTAGTTATTGGTTTACCTAAAGATTTTGATTGTACCTCTAGACCTTGGTATCAAGGAGCTATTAATAATAAATCTTATTTTATAACTGATCCATATATTTCTGCTGATGCAAATAAAACATTTATACTTTCAATTTCCTATCCAGTTTTTGAAAAAGAAAATATAATCGGTGTAGTTGCAATTGACCTTGAAGTTAATTATATTTCAAATTATTTTAATGAATATAAAATTGGCCAAAAAGGGCATATTTTTCTTTTTAATAATAATGGCAAATTAATTTTGTATCCAAAAAATAAAGAGTATGTAGAAAACAACTTGTTTATTAAATACCTTAAAAATGGACTTGAAAAATTCAACGATATTTTACTAAAAAATGAAAATGGAATAATTGAAGATGCAATTATTGATAAAGAAAAATCTTTTGTATTTTTTAAAAGTATTGAAGGTACTGAACTAAAAATTGGAATGATTGTTAATAAATCTGAAGTTTTAAAAGATTTTAATACAACTATTAAGTTAATAGTCTATATTTTTATAGCCTTAATAATTATTTTATTTATAATTCTTCAATTATCTTTCGTAAATATTTTTAAAAAGCCCATTTATAAAATTAAAAATAAGTTTGAAGAAATAGCTGAAGGTGAAGGTAATTTAACTATAAAGCTTGACCATAAATCAGATGATGAACTTGGTGAAATATCTAATTTATTTAACAAATTTCTATCTTCTTTAAATTCTATTATTTATAAAATAAAAAATGAAACACATAATTTGATTGAAAAAGCATTTACTCCTTTATCTGTTAATATTGAGGAAACATCTTCTGCAATAAACCAAATATCTTCTAACCTTAATTCTACATTTAATATTTTTAACAGCCAAATTGAAAAATTAAAATTAATAACAAATAATATAAACCAATTAACTAATTCATTTAAAAATTTATCTGATCTTATAGAAAAAGAGAATTCAAACATATCCATATCTTCAGCTTCTATTGAGCAAATGGCATCTAATATTAATTCAGTATTTAATAGTGCTGATAATTCTACTAAAAGTGTTAAAGAACTAAAAGAATCTTCAAATTTTGCCAAAGAAAAAATTGATAAAGTTCTTAACTTACTAGAAAATATTTTTAGGGATTCAGAAAAACTTTTAGAAGCAAATAAAATTATACAATCTATCTCTGATAAGACTAATCTTTTAGCTATGAATGCAGCTATAGAAGCAGCTCATGCTGGAGATGCTGGTAGAGGATTTGCTGTTGTTGCAGATGAAATTAGAAAATTAGCAGAAGTTTCTGCAGATCAATCTAAATCAATTGAAAATAATTTAAAGAATATAAAAGAATCTATAGATATTGTATATAAATCTTCTAAAGAGACTGTATCAGCTTTTGATGAAATAATTAAACATATAAATAATGTTGAAAAAATAGTAGAAGATGTAAAAGTTTCTATGGATGAACAAAATAAAGGAAGTAAAGAGATTTTAAATTCAATAAAAGAACTAAAAAATATTTCAAATAATATTGAAAATATAACTAAAAATATGGAAACTTATACAGATTATATAAATAATGAAATAGAATCCTTTTATAAATTTAATGAAGAACTAAAAATATCATTTGATGAAATAAAAACTGGAAATAATGAGATCAATATATCTATTAATAATATATCTAAACTTAGCTCTTTAAGCAAAGAAAGACTTCTTGAAATAAATAAAATAATTTCTAAATTTATTGTAGATGAAAAAAAATAATTTAAGAGTCACTAAGATTAATATTATAAAAGGTATATTATTAGCTATAAAAAAAATATTTTTATTAATTAATAAAATAATAGATAAACTTATCCTAATATATGCTGATAATAAATGTTTCCTTTGTAATAATAAAGATAAAGTTTCTTCAATTTTTAATTTTTCAATCTGTTTTGATTGTCTAAATAAAATTATTGCTTTTCATGATATTAAAAACAATTGTAATTTTTGCTATCACCCTTTACCTAATAATTTTATCTATAATCAGAAAGGATGTTCAAATTGTAGCCATCTTTTTACTAATAAAACTTCATTTTTCGTTAAAAATATATCACTTCTTCCGCTAGATTATAGTAACAGAGATAATATTATTGAAGCAAAATATTATAAAAACGATATCTATCTTAAATATATTATAGCAATTTCAAATTATATTTTTTCTAGAAATGACCATATTGTAAAATATTTTACTAACTGTGACTTTATAACTTGTGTACCAATATCTTTTAGAAAGAAAATATTAAGAGCATATTCTTTACCTCAAATATATTCAAAATTTTTATCAAAGAAATTTAATAAAAAAGTTTATAATATTTTCACTGAAAAAGGATTAAAATATACTCATTTAAAAAAGGAGAGTAGGTTTGAAATAGATAAAGATAGATACTTCCTTAAAAAAAATAAACTTAAAAAATTAATACAAAAATTTTTTCAATATAGTAAGGAATTAAAAATAATTATTATTGATGATATTTTTACAACAGGATCAACAATAAATTATTTATCAGAATTATTAGAAAGTAACATAAAAGAAATATTAAAAGAATTAAATATTAATGAGTTTACAATTAACATTTATGCTTTTACTATTTTTAGAAAAGTAAAAAATAGTTAAAAATTTATTAAAATTTTATTTTTGAACATATTTATAGGCTTCATACGCTGCTAAGGCACCTTCTCCTACAGAAATAGTTACCTGTCTCAATTCTTTTTCCACAACATCTCCACAAGCATAAATACCACTAACATTTGTTTTCATATTTCTATCAACTTTTATAAAACCTTCATCTGATAACTCAACTTTACCTTCAAATATTTTAGTATTTGGGAGGTGGCCAATAAATATAAAAACTCCATCAATTGATAAATTTGAAATTTCCTCTTTATTATCAGCTAAAATTTTCTTTATTTTAACACCTTTTATTAATTGTTCACCATAAAACTCAAGTGGAACACAATTAAATAAAATCTTAATTTTGTTATTATTAAAAACTTTTTCTTGTAATATTTTTTGACCTTTAAATCTATCTCTTCTATGAATCAGATAAACTTTTTCCGCCCATTTACTTATTATTATTGACTCTTCCAATGCTGTATCTCCTCCACCAATCACAGCAACCTTTTTCCCTTTAAAAAGTGGGCCATCACAAGTTCCACAAAAAGAGATCCCTCTGCCGATATATTCTTCTTCACCTGGAATAAACAATCTTTTTGGATAAGCTCCTGTTGAAATGATAACAGTTCTTGAGCTATATTGATTTTCATTTGTTTTTACTATCTTAATTTCTTTACTAAAATCAACATCTATAACTTCTTCATAAATAATTTTAGCGCCAAATTTTAAAGCTTGTCTCTCCATTTTTTGTGAAAGCTCATAACCAAATATAGGTTCATCGAAGCCTGGATAATTTTCTATTGACTCTGTTAAATTTATTTGACCACCTGCTGCTTGTTTTTCTAATACTAAAGTTGAAAGACCAAATCTAGCACCATATATAGCTGCTGTTAAGCCCCCAGGACCTCCGCCAATTATTATTAAATCATACATACTGTATCATCCTTGATTTTTATTAATTAATTAAAGACAGTTTAAAAGAATATAATAAAAAATTAACCATTAATAATTTTAACCCAAACTTCTCTTTCTCTTGGACCATCAAATTCACAAAAAAATATATCTTGCCATCTGCCAAGCATTAAATTTCCATTTTCAACTATTACAACTAAATTATTTCCAATTAAGCTTGCTTTAATATGAGCATCAGAATTTCCTTCGATATGTTGAAAATTGTAATTTTCAGGAATAAGTTTTCTTAAGTAATTTAATATATCAGATTTAACATCTGGATCAGCATTTTCATTGATTGTTATAGCAGCAGTTGTGTGAGGGATATGGAGTAAAATAATACCATTCTTAATATTATTCTTTCCCAAAATATTTCTAATATGAGAAGTAATACTTATCATCTCTTCTCTTTTGTTTGTTTTAATTCTAAATATTTCCATTTTTTAATCCTAATTTAAATATTAAATTCTATTATTTTATTAATTTTTTCATCTCTTCTATAGCTCTTATTAATTGAGGATCAAAATCAAGATTATAAAACATATCTACATTATTAATATTAATTTGATTAAAAATTAAATATCTTAATAAATAATCACTTAATTTCAACCCTTTACTATTTAGTTCTTTTTTAAGGTTTTCAAAATCTTGTGTAGAATAATTTTTTCCATATTCTTTAACAAATTTTTTAATATAACCATCCTGCAAAATTCTTGAAACTATTGTCTTCTCTTGATCTGTAAATTCTATTCCTTTTATTTCTATATCAGGAGATACACCTTGTTTATGTATAGGATAATTTCCTGGTGTAAAATATTGTGAAATTGTTAGAAATAAGGCACCACCATCCCTTAAATAAAATATTTGTTGAACTACACCTTTGCCAAAAGATTTAACACCTAAAATTAAAGCTCTTTTATAATCTTTCATAACTGCAGCAAAAATTTCAGAAGCTGATGCTGATCCATTATCAATTAAAACAATAATAGGAAATTTTTTGTCAACAAGTACTCCTTTATTTCCAGTATACTTTTCTTCGAGATTTTTATTTCTTCCCTTAGTATATAAAAGTAACTCATCATCAAAAAAATAATCAAGAATATTTATAACTTCATAAAGATAACCCCCTGGATTTCCTCTTAAATCGATAATCAAACCTTTAATATTTTTATTTAGAAGATTCTCTAAATGTTTCTTAAAATCTTCTGAAGATCTTTCTCCAAACTGCTCAATCTTAATAAATCCAATATTTTTGTTTAAAACATCTGATTTGACAAATTCTATTTTTATAACTTCTCTGACAATATTAAATCTTATTAATTCATTAACTCCTTCCCTTTTTATAGAAATTTGAACTTCTTTCCCAGGTGTTCCCCTTAACATACCAACTACAGCATCTAAAGAAAGGCCTTCTATATTTTTTCCATCAATTTCAATAATTTCATCCATTGGTAAAATACCTGCTTTAGCTGCTGGATACCCTGGAATTGGTTTTAAAATATAAATTTTTCCATCTCTTTCTCCCACCCAAGCTCCGATACCTCCAAACTCACCGCTTAAACTTTCCATTCTCTTTTTAAGTTCATCTTTATTGTAATAGTCAGAATATGGATCATTTAAAGAAGAAACTATACCTTTCTTAGCCCCTGAGAGCAAAATTTCATTTGAAGGAGGTTCTATATAGTAATTATTCTTAATAATACTAAAAATTTCCTGCATTTCTAATATATTATTAAAATCCGTAGAAAATTGTTTTGGTCTAATAAAATTTAAACTATTAGATAATATACTTATAAGTAATAAAATAAAAAACAAAATAGCTAATGTTTTCCAAATTTTTGTTTCATTAAAATTCATAATTATGAACTCCTTATATTCTTAAAAATAAATTATCATTATATTTCTTTTTTTAGTTTTATTTTCAATATTCATTTTAGTTATCTTTTTTATTTAATAAAAGAAAGTTTAAAATTTTATAAAAAAATTTATATTAATATTACATTATATTTTTTCTTAATCAAATATAAATTAAAATGAATATTTTGTAAATTAATTTATTTATTAAGAAAATTTAGTAATAAAAAATATCATTCTCTTCAAATATAGATTTTGGAAAATATTGAAAACTGTCCATTAGAAAAAGATCTCTTTTTATATCAGGATGTAAAACACTTAAAGAATTTATATAACTCTCTGAATTTACTACAGCATTTGGATTCAGCCATGAATATTCTTCTTTAGATTTAAGAAAATATTTTAATGCTTGATTCGCATAATCTTTATTTTTAGTTTCTTTATAAAGGTTGTAATAAGCTACACCAATATTATTATATAGACTTGCTAAATTTAATAAAGTATTTCTAACATCTGGATTACTAATATCTATTTTTTTTACTTTATATTTATTTAATTCCCAATATCCTATAGCAGCCTGAAAATAACCAATTGCAAGTTCAGGTTGATTTAGCTTTATAAAATTAAGTCCAAGTGCATGCTTTAAATTAACATTATCAAGGTATTTATTATGCAAAAATATAAATGTCTTTAATGAATCAAGATAGTTTCCAAGTTGATATTCTATCCACCCTAATATATAATCAAGATAATCAGAACTATATCCATAGTTTTTAGCTAATTTCATATATTCATATGCTTTTTTATAATCATTTATTTCAAAATACATTATTTTTCCTAAATTATAATAAGCTTTTGCAAATGTTTTATCTTCTGATATTGCAAGATTAAACTTTTCTGAAGCTAAAGAACTGTCTTTATATCCTTGATAACCAAAATTTATAATTATTTCACCTTGAAGATTATATATATATGGCAAAAGATTTTCTGTTGCTTTATTTGTTTTAACTAATCTTTCAGCAATTTGTAAATTTTTCATTGAAAGATTTACATCTTTTCTTTTAATATAATAAACACCAAGAAAATAGTAAGCCTTTGGATATTCTTTTCTTTTCTTTAAGACTAGTTCTACTATCTCTTTTCCTTCAGTATCATAATTATTTCTCATTAGTAAAAAGGCATATTCAGTAAAAACTACCTCATCAATAAAATTTTTATCTTTCTTCTTTATTTTATTATAATAAATATCACTACTTTTTAAATCTTTTAACTGAACATAATTTTTTAATATACCAAGTAAAAATTCTATCCTTTCCCCAATAACTCTATTTCCATCCTGATATACAATAATAGCATCTTTATAATTTCCTAGCCTTTCATATTTTTTAGCATATTCTAAATAAAGTCTAGGGTCCTTTGCAAACTTAACATTTGCATAAAGTGATTCCAATTGTTTCAATGCTTCATCTGTTTTCCCCATTTCAAAAAGTGCATCTGAAATTTTAAAATAAAACCTTATATCATCTGGATAAAAAACAAGTCCTGGATTTTTTAAGATATCTATGGCAATATTAAAATATTTTCTATTAATAAGTTCATCTGCATACTTAAGAATCCATTCTGGATATAATTTTGTTTTTGTAGCAATTCTAAAGTTTTCCATTGCTTTTTCTATTTTTTCTTCTTTTAAAGCTTGATAACCAATCTGGTAATATTTTTTTGCTTCTTGTGGTATATAAATATAAAAGTAAAAAAGAACAAGAAATATCATTAAAGTAAAAAATGAGATTGCAGTCCACTTTATATAAGGCCAAAGAATTTCAAATTGAGAAGGAATATATATCTGTTCTTCAACTTCTGCTTCAGGAGTAACTTTTATGTTAAGAGTCTTTTCAAGATAATTAACTACACTTTTATAAGGAGCAAAGGTAATAAGCATATCTAGTAAAGTTTTCAATTCATCAGGAGATAAAGCATCATTTAAAATAAGATTTTTTATATTTTTTGAAAGCCAAACTGGATAGGTTTTTAAAGCTGTTTTTATAGCCTCAAGATCATCATCTGTTAATTCTATATCATATTCTTGCTTTCCTGCTTCTTCCTCTGTATAAGCAATTTCAGAGAGGTCTGTAAGATCTATAACTTCATCTTTATATGATGGTATTTCTTTTTTTACAGATGTCTTTTCTTCAGCTTTTTCCTTTTCTAATGTGCCTAATTCATCAAGAGTCAATTCACTTTCTTCAATAGAAAAAGCTTCTTGTTCAGCAATTTTTTCTTCTTCTGGAAATTCAAACTTTTCTTCTTGACTCAATTCACTCTCTTCAATCTCAGCTATTTTTTCTTCTTTCAATTCCTCCTCTTTTTGAAGCTCAGATTCTTCAATAAATTGTTGTTCTTCAAATTTCGAAGTCTCTTTCTCTGGAGATTTATCAAGCTCCTCTTCTTTATATAAATCCGAAATATCAATTTCCTCAACTTCTCCTTTTACTTCCTCTTTGCTTTCAATTTTTTCCTCAATAGTCTGCTTCTCTAAATTTTCGCTTCCTATAACCTCTTCTCTTTCAGGAGCTTTTTCAAATTCCATCAAACTTTCAAGCTCCCCTAATCCACTTTCTTCAATTTCACCAAGGCTTTCTTCTTCTATTTTTTCTTCTTCTAAGCTTTCTTTTTCTTCAATAAAAGGCAGTTGTTGACTTTCAAACTCTTCATGTTTGGCACTTATTTCCTCTGTTTGTAAAGATTTTAAATCATCTCCTAAAATATTATCAAGGTTTAATTCTTTTTCTAAATCCTCTTCTATATTTAAATCTTTCTTTATTGTATCTAAAAATTCTCCAGATTCTTTAGAAATCTTCTTTTCAATATCACTAATGGTTCCTTCTCCTAAATGCTCTAAAATTTTATAAACCTTGTCTATTCCCATAAAGATTAACCCCTATACCCCTAAATTTTAATAAAATCAAAAAAAAAATAAAGTTTATTTATTAATTAATAATTTACATATCAAAAAAAAAATATAAAATAGTAAAAAATAATTTCATTTGGAGAAAATTATTATTGAATTAAATAAATCTATATGTAAAATAATATTTATTTTTTATTTTCTTTTTTACTTTTTGATATCAATTATTCTTTTACCAATTTTTCTTATAATCGACCTATTATTTAATATCAATAGAAAAGATTTAACTTTTTTTATTTATTCAAGGTATATTTTTCCTTTAAAATTAATTTTTAAAAAATTAAATAAAAATATTTCAAAAAATAATAATATTTTTATTTTTGCAACATCAGCTGGAGAATTAAAAACTATATCCAATAGTATAAATAAAGTAAATTTATACACTAAATACAACATAATTTTCTTTTACACCTCATTAACTGCTAAAGAATACTCTCAAGAGATTAATTTTATAAACCAAAATTTTTACCTTTTTCCTGATAATTTCCTTTATAATTTAATATTCTTTTTTAAATTTAAACCAAAAAAAATATACTTTTTTGAAAGTGAAATTTGGCCAGGAATTTTAATTTTTTCAAAGATTTTTAAAGCAACTTCATTTTTTTTACAAGCAAAATTACCTGATAACATAATTTTAAGTTTTTTATATCTTTTTCTTATTTTAATCTTATTCGATTTCATTATTCCTCAAGATAAATTAGAAGAAGAGAAAATAATTAAACTAACAAATTTTTTAAAAAGAAATAAAAAAATAAATAGTTATAATTTTTTTAATACAAAAATATTAGAATCTTTTAATTTTAAGTTATCTATAAATTTTAACAAAACTAATCCATATTTTCTAGAATCAATATTTAACAATAAAATAAATTTAATTACCTTTGCTTCAACTCACGCAATTGATGAACCTATTTTTTTTGAATTTATAAACATATTCTTGAGCATGGATTCATTTTCTAAATATAAAATTAATCATTATGAAAATTCATATAGAAATATATTCGTAATAGTTCCAAGACATCCTCAAAGAGCTAATGAAATAAATAATGCTTTGAATAAGTTTTTTAAAAGTAAAAATTCTAATTTTACTAATATTAAAAATCTTTCTGAACTCAAAAACTTTCTAAATTTAGTTGAAAATATTTTTATTAATGAAAATAATATTGATAAATATCAAGATTCTAAAATAAATTACTATAATATATTGAATAAAGCTATTCAAGAAATCGATCAACAAAATCTTATTATAATATGTGATAAATTTAATATTCTTAAAAACATTCTTGCAATTACAAAAATAACATTTTTAGGTGCAACTTTTTTTTGGCATGGTGGTGGACATAATATTATAGAACCTTTAATTTACAATAATCTCCTAATTTGTGGCCCTTATCTATTAAATCTTAAAGATATTTTTGAAGAAGTTTCAATAAAATTTGGAAAATCTTTAATATTTACCCCACCTGATGCTACAAAATTTATACAAAAAAAATATTTAAAAAAAAAGATAAATTATAATAAAAATATTATTTATATAAATAATTATGATGACTTCATTAATTTAATATTAAATTATCTTCTAAATATAAATAAAAACAATATGAGTTTCAACAATTTGTACACTTATTTTGAAAATCTTGACAAAAAAAATTTTGACAAATTAATTAAAATATTTGATTTATAAAATAATTTATCTAACTTCTTATGCTATTCTCTTCTAGACAATTCTTAACTAAGTAATTTTCTATTAAATTTTTTATTTTTTTATATGATTCTTCAAGATTATCATTTATTACAACATGTTTAAAAAAATAAGATTTTTCTATCTCTTCTTTTGCTTTTTTAATTCTTATATTTATTTGATCCTCTGTATCTCCTTTTCTATTTCTTATTCTTCTTTCAAGTTCTTCGATAGAAGGGGGCATTATAAATATTGATAATACATTAGGATACATATTTATAATTTTTTCACTCCCTTGAACATCTAACTCAAGTAAAATATTTTTTCCAGAATCAATAATATTTTTTATATAACTTTTAGAAGTACCCTTAAGATGTCCATAAACATTCGCCCATTCAATAAATTCTTCATTTCTAATCATTTCTAAAAACTTCTCCTCACTAACAAAAAAATAATCTCTGCCTTCAACTTCATCATTTCTTTTGGGTCTTGTATTATAAGAAACAGAGAAAACAAGTCTATCACTAAAATCTCTTTCTATCATTTTTCTTATTGTAGTTTTACCACTTCCTGAAGGTCCAGAAATTAAAATAATCTTACCCTTTAGCATACTTTTTACCAATATTGTTAATCTATTTTTAAATTTTTTATTCAAAAATTTAAATTCTTATTTTTAAACTAATTAAAATCATGTCAAATATTTTATAACATTTTCAGTAATTGCTTCCCAACCTAATTTATTTGATAAGCTTTGAAATTTAAATAGGAGATTAAACCTTTCTTGATTGTTTTTTGGCAAAACATTAAAAATAATATTTGCCATTTTATTAAACAACCTTCTCTCAATTAAAAACCTAGTTTCTTTATTTAAGGATAATGGATCAATTTTATTTTTTTCTAAATCCAAATGCCCTTCGCCTATAAAATCAAAACCAATAAAAGGTAATATTCCTTTTTCATTATTAAAAGAACATTTTAACAAATAAAAAGCTCCACAAGAAGTAGATAAAAAACTAAATCCTCCAAAAGGTATTGTTTCAAGCTGAGCAATACCAAATGGCTCGTAAATAGAAAAACCAATTTCAGCATCTGATCCTACTCTAAAATGCAAAAACTCAGCCTTTTCAGAAACTCTAAAACCACACTTTCTTCTTGAAAAACCAAACTGATTTATAAATATTCCTTTTATAGCTTTTGATTTTTCATTAAAAACTTCTAAAAAACTATTGATTTCAATTTCCATACCAACTAAATCAGGCCATCCCTCTTTGTGATAAACTGGCCAACCATACTCTTTTTCCATATTAAATATTTGAGATGAATCCCTTCCAGTACCTATTAAAGATGAAAGAAGCAAAAAAAATCCCTTACCCCCTGCACTTTTAACAATTTCATCCAACTCAAAAAGAAAGGTAAAATCCCTGTAAAATGCTTTACTTGGAACCATTCTAGCTACATGAGTAAATATAAAATCAGGCTCAAAATTAAAAAGATTTTTACAATAATCAATAAGAATATTCCTTGATTCTTCTTTTTCTCTTTGCTCTATAAATTTTATTGGTATACCATTATAAACAACTTTAACTTTGCTTTTATCAATTTCTGGATTTAGATATATATATTCATCTCTAACTAAATCAGAAACAGCATATATTAAGTCAAATTGTGTAGTCTTTTTAATAAGTATAGTTCTAGGATTTTCACTTTGTTGAGGATATCTTTGTAAAAGATCTACATTGTTTTTTTTGTCTTCTTCCATTTTAAGGTAAAATGATATATCATGGCCTTCAATCTTTTCTATTATAGATCTGACAGGTGATATCTCATGCGCATAATATATAGTCTTAGATTTATAAAAGGAAGGTTTTAAGAGAGTTGAAAGACAGGAAATAATCCCCATAAATTCATGAGAAAAGTGATAAAACTCATTTGACTCACCATATAAAGCTTGCAATAATTCAACATAAGGAATCCCTATTCTTAAATATTGTTCATAATCCCAATCTGATTCAAATTTAATAGATTCAAGTTTAAATCTTTCCCACAACTTATACTTAAATATATCTATCTCATTTTTATTCATTCCATTTATATCTACTAAAAGAATATCAACTTCAAGACTTTTTAGTGGATTAAACTCATTTGACAATATTCTTTTACCATAAATAATATTTATATTATATTTATCAATAATTGGTTTAAATCTATTTTCATAATTATCTTCATCATAGTAATCTCTATTTGAATAAAATACTTTTCCACCCTTTCCTAGTTTTGAAAAAATATCTCCTGGATTATAGAACAAAGGACCATAAAGAAGAGTTTTATTAAAAAAGTTTTTATATCTGTCTGAAGAACATAAACCATTTAAGACAGAACCAATACCTCCTATCTTTTGAACAGCCTCATGAGTTATATGTACTCCTATTTTCACAAATTCTCCCTGAATTTATATTAACTTTTAATATTGTTTTATTATAGTTGATATTTCAGCATCTTGGGTTTTTGAAACTTCTTTATTATAATAATCAATATATGCAATATACTTATCATTAAATTTAACCTGTAAATCAAAAGATATAGATGCTGCAAATAATGGAGATAGAATTATTTCATACTTATCGTTATAATTCCTATAGTATGGTAAATCTTCCCTTTGAGTAGGACCATATTTTTCATGCAATACTTTTTTAACTTCTAAAAAAAGCTTTTCAAGAAAACTTCTTGTAGTCTTAGTCATCAATGTATAAGTAATTTTTATAAATATTGGTTCCTTCTTTTCATTAAAAAAAATATAAACACTTTCATTATAAGTTTGATACTGTTTTTCAAATATAAGTAAAAATTTCCCAAAAATAGAATTTATCTCTTTCTCAGTAAATTTATAACCATTATTAGTAGCTCCAGATTTTAATGCATCATAATTTTTTGAAAAAGAAAAGAACCCATATGTAAATTCAGTAGGTGTTTGAGTTTTTTGTGATGCCTGAGAACTAGTTTGAGATGTCCCTGTTTGTTGTCCAGAAGTTCCTGTAGATTGTGCTTCCAATAAAAAATTGAATTGACAAACTATAATTAATAGTAAAAGTATAACAACATATAAAAGCTTTATTTTTTCTTTTATTATAATTTTCATATTTATCAGCCTTTTAATGTTTTTTAAGTTTTATTAAGTATTTAAATATATTTTTTAATAATTAAATATTCTGTTTTAAAAATCTTCACTTTCTTCTTTTAACCTTATTTTTTTATCATCTGAATTATCTAAATCTGGTAAATCACTTATAAACTCCTCTGGTTCTTTTAAATTCTCTTCATCTTTTAAATCCATATTATTTTTTGATTTTTTTTCAATTTTTTCCTTAATTTTTTGTAACTTTTCTCTTCTTTGTTTAACTTTATCATCTCTTAATGGGGTAATTTTTTCTTGTTCATCTGAAGTATCTTTGTTCTCTTTTTTCTTATAAGTAAGAGCTTTTAGCTCTTCCTCTTTAACTAAAATATTAATTTTCTCTTCCCCTTCTTTTTCAAGTTTAAAGAAATCAATCTCTTTTTCGTTTCTTTCAGATAATTCTTTAATTGTAATGCCTAATTTAGAAATGTTATTAATAGAAGAATTTATATTTGATATACCATGATCTATCTCAGTAATGCTTGTCTTTACTTCAGCACTTATTGTATTTAATTTCATAATTGCTTCATTTATCTGCTTTGTTCCCTCAGACATTTCATAGCTTGATGTTTTTACAATTGAACTTATTTCATTCATTTTTTTAAGAGCTTCCAAAACCTGTTTCCCTCCTTCATTTTGCTCAATCATAGCCTGTCTTACTTCTGCTACAACATTATCTACAAACTTTACATTTTCAGATAACTTATCAAAAGATTCATTTACATTTTTAGAAGTTAAAACCATTTTATCTATATTGGTTTTTATCTCTTTTAAGTTTTTTTCAACTTCTTTTGACTGATTCCCAGCAATCTCAGCCAATTTTCTTATCTCATCAGCAACAACTGCAAAACCTCTACCTGCATCTCCAGCATGAGCTGCTTCTATAGCTGCATTCATTGATAAGAGATTAGTTTTATTCGCTATGCTTATAATAAGGTTATTTGCTTCAAGAAGTTTTTCTGATTGTTTTGCTATTAAATTTATAATACTTTGCAACTCAATTACACTCTTTTTACCTGTTTCAGAAGACAATACAAGATTATCAACTGATTCTTTAGCTTTATTTGAAGAAGTTGTAACTGATGCAATATTTGCAATCATCTGTTCAACAGCAGATGATGATTCTGTTATGCTTGCAGATAGATCTTCAACAAGTTTTGAAAGATTTTCAATACTCCTTGTCATCTGCTCAACTGAAGCTGTTGTCTGAGTTACTGATGTTGCTTGGCTATCTATCTCTTCTGATGTATGTTTTATATTCGATGTAATTTGATTTATAGAAGCTGCTATTTGTGAAAGATTTACAGATAAAGTTTCAGAAGATTTTTTAAGTTCAGTAGACTCTTTTTTAAAACTTCTAATAACTTGATTTAGTTTTTCAATTGTGAGATTAAAGTTATAAATTATATTGCCAAGTTGATCCCCTGATTTTAGCATAATATATGATGAGAGGTCCCCTGATGAAAGTCTTTCTAAACCAACAAACAAAGCTTTAACTTTCCTAATTATTTGTTGATTAATAGTTATAATTAAGAAAACAAGAATTATTATAATTGATAATGCTGTTTCTATAATAGAGTTTCTTATTAATATAGTAGCTATTTCTTCGACTTCTTTCTTATTTATTGTCGCTGCAATAAAAAAATCAAACTTTTTTGATAAGTTATAAACACAAAATTTAGGTGTACCTTTATAAGTATAAGGAACTATTCTATTTGTCACATTATCTTCCAATTTATAAGTATTTGTTATCTTTATATAAAATTCCTCTTTTTTTACATCATTCCATAGCAACTCATTTTTTACATGAAAAAGTGTAGCTCCATCATATCCAAGAACAAAAAAATATCCAGATCTACCTATTTTATGTTTCCCAAAAATCTGTTTTCCTGCTTCAAAAAGATCAATTATATAGATAACATAAATCTTTTCTTCATTTTCTCTCTTTCTTTCAAAACTTCTTACAATTATTGGATTATTATTTAATTCAGATTTAAAATAGTTTCTTGGTGTTAAATTACCTTTTAAAATTTCATTAAAATAATCTCTATCTGAAATATTTATTCCTATTCTATCATTCAAATTACTCCACAACACTTTTCCAGTCGACTCTGCAATTATGTATTCTCTTATAAATTGGTATTTTGAAACTAATGTATAAATTCTTTCTCCAACAGCACCAGTATCTGGTCTTCTCCCATTTATGAAATCATTAAAATGCTGACCTGTTGAAATTAACGAAATAATAAAATCAAAAAACTCTATATTTTCATCAAAATTCTCAACAACATATTTAACTTTTTCATACATTTGCTCAAATCTTAATTTTTTTGTCTCTGATCTAACAAGATTCTCTATTGGTAAAATTAAAACTAAAGCAAAAATTAAAATAAAAAAGAAAAGCATAAAATTTATTTTTAAGCTGATAGACAAACCTTTTTTAAATTTATGAAATTTACTATTTTCCATATTTACCTCCATTTTATACAAACAATTAATATAATATAATATTTAATTATATCTCATATATTTTATAACTTATATCACCTATTCCTTTTTTATAACAATAATCTATAAGTTTATAGTAGTCAATATTTTTTCTAAATTCTATAAAAACATCTTTACCTGAAAATTCTTTTAATATATCAACTGATGCCTTATCAATAGCAACAGGGTCATATGAAAAAAGTATTCCTACATCAGAAGCAAGGGGATATTCTGAAAAATCCATACAATCACAATTTGGAGTTATATCTACTATAAAATTAATATAGAGAATTTTTTTATTTAATTCTTTTATATAATAGTATGTTACTTCCCCCATTTTTTCAAGAAATCTTTCAATAGATTCATTCCATAATATTCTTAAAGCTCCCTTTTTGCAAACTACTATACAATCAGCACACCCTATACAACTTTCATAATTAAAATTTGCAATTTTTTTTCCATCAACTACTTGAAAAGAAATTGCACCAGATGGGCAATATTTAATGCATAAACCACATCCTATACACTTTTCTTTATTTAAAGTTGGTTTCACATCTCCATGCATCTGTTGTTTTGTTGATCTGGGGGCAAAGCCCATACAAATATTCTTTATTGCCCCTCCAAAACCTGCTGCAATATGTCCCTTTATATGTGATACAACTACAATCTCATCAGAGTTGTAAATATCTCCTGCTATCCATATTTTTTTAAAAAATTTGGAATCTTCAGTATTTATCTCAACCCTATTATTCGATCTTAATCCATCGGCTATTATAATCGGTACTCCGGTAGAATCATACCCAAATCCATTGTAAATTGCTGAGTTTAGAAAGTCTACAGCATTCGTCCTTGCTCCTCTATAAAGAGTATTTGTGTCTGTTAAAAACACCTTACCACCTTTATTTTTAATATTTTCAACTATTCTTCTAATAAAAACAGGTCTTATATAACTTGTATTTCCAAGCTCTCCAAAATGCACTTTACATGCAACTATAGAATCTTTAATTATATTATATTTTATTTTATCAAAAGCATTATCAATATAGTTTAGAACAGATTTATTAATTTTTCTTAAATTAATAAAATAAACTTCACTCATAATAACCTATCTTTTAATAACTTTTATTATTTATAAATATATTTAATATTAAAATTATTAAAAATCAAATAGAATTATTTGACAAAAGGATAAAATTAAATATATTTGGTTAAAAAATGATATAGGAACAGCTAATTATGAAAATACTCAAAGTCGAAGAAAAATCAATAAAATCAAATTTCTATCCATTAATAAATCCTTTTTCAGAAATAAATAGAAATTTTTTGCCAGAACTCTTAAACTTTTCATATCAAAATATTGACTATATTAAAATCAACGATGAAGTTAATTTAAAAGGAGCTATACATAGGATAAGATTACTACCAAACGTATGTTTTATTATATTAAGAACAGATAGATCTTTAGTCCAACTAATAGTTGAAGAAAGTGATTTTAATAAATTAAATATAAATAACTTTATTGAAGGTGATTTCATTGAAGTTAAAGCAAAAAAGAGAGAAGCACAACTTAAAGACAAATCTATATTTCCTAACAATTTTGAGTTTTTAGTAACTGAAATAAAATTAATCCATAGACCAAAAGAGGTTCCACCATTTGAAATAAATAAAAAAGAGTTAAATGTTAAACCTGACACAGAATTTGATTACAGACCTATAAGTTTAAGACATCCTAAAAAAAGAGCCATTTTTAAGATAGCAGAAGCAATCTCAAATGCTTTTGGATTTTACCTTTCATCTCTTGGTTTTACAAGAATTCATACTCCAAAAATTGTTTTTGCTGGAGCTGAAGGTGGTACAAATATATTTAAACTTCCATATTTTGATAAAGAAGTTTTTCTTGCCCAATCTCCACAATTTTACAAACAATATGGAGTTGGAATATTTGGTAGAGTTTATGAAATTGGCCCTGTATTTAGAGCAGAAAAACATAATACTTCAAGACATTTAAATGAATATATTTCTCTCGACTTTGAAATGGGATATATTGATTCTTTTTATGATGTAATTCAAATTGAGATCGGATTTTTAAAATTTCTTTACAGTTATTATTTGCCAACTTTTTATAAATTTGAAATAAATCTACTTGATATAAAACTCCCAGAAACAGATAAATTTCTTGCACTTACTATTAAAGAGATTCATGAAATAGTATTTAATGAAACAAAAAAAGACTATAGAAATGAACCAGACCTTTCACCAGATGAAGAAAAATATATTTGTGATTGGGCATACAAAAATTATCAAACAGAATTTGTTTTTGCTACAAATTTCCCAACTTCTAAAAGACCATTTTACACAATGGAAACAAAAGATGATCCATCAGTAACAGAATCTTTTGATCTCTTATTTAGAGGACTTGAAGTTACTACTGGAAGTCAAAGAATTCATGACTATGATATGCAGGTTGAGAAACTAAAAAGATTTGGATTAAATCCAGATGATTTTGAATCTTATCTTCAGATACACAAATATGGAATACCTCCACATGGCGGATTAGCAATAGGTCTTGAAAGATTAACTGCAAGAACAATAGGTCTTGAAAATGTTAAAGAAGCTTCAATGTATCCAAGAGATATTAATAGAGTTACACCATAATAAATTAAAAAATTAACTATATCATAAATATTAAAATTTATTTGATTCAAAAATATAAATATTATTTATATTTTATTTTAAATAATTTTTTATTAATTTTACTAAATAGAGAGAATTTATGGAAAAATTTGTAAATTTTGAAGGTTTGACATTTGATGATATACTTATTCTTCCTCAGTATTCAGAAATTTCACCATCTAAAGTTGATGTCAAAACTAGTTTACACGAAAAAATTAATTTAAACATACCTTTACTTTCTGCTGCTATGGATACTGTTACTGAATCTGAAATGGCAATTGCTCTTGCATGCCAAGGTGGTATTGGAATAATTCATAAAAACATGTCCCCAGAAGAACAAGCAAAAGAAGTTTATAAAGTTAAAAGGTTTGAGTCAGGGATAATTAATAATCCAATAGTGGTACATCCTGAAACAAGGTTAAAAGAAGTTTTTTTAATAATGAAGGAAAATAATATCAATGGGTTTCCAGTTGTTGACAAGGATATGAAACTTGTAGGAATGCTTACAAATAGGGACATTAGATATATTGAAGACGAAAACCTCGAAGTTTATAAAATAATGACTCCTTTCGAAAAACTTATATATGCTTATGAACCAATTAATCTTGAAGAAGCAAAAAATATAATGAATAAATCCAAAATTGAAAAATTACCAATTATAAATAAAGATAGAGAACTTAAAGGACTTGTAACATATAAAGATATACTTAAAGAAATAAATTATCCAAATGCATCAAGGGATTCAAAAAATAGACTTCTCGTAGGTGCTGCTGTTGGAGTTGAAGAAGATGCCAAAAGGAGAGTTCCCTTATTACTTGATAATGAATGTGATTTAATAGTTGTAGATACTGCACACGGACATACAAAAAATGTTGGAAATACTATAAAATGGATAAAAAAAAATTTCGAATGTGTTGTTGTTGGAGGTAATATTGCAACTTATGAAGCTGCCCTATTTTTAAAAGATTGTGGAGCCGATGTTGTTAAAGTTGGAATAGGACCAGGTTCTATTTGTACAACAAGAGTAGTGGCAGGAATTGGTGTTCCACAATTAACTGCTATTCTTGAAGTTTCAAAAGCTCTAAAAGGTTCTAATATAAAAATAATAGCTGATGGTGGTATTAGATACTCTGGAGATATTGTAAAAGCAATAGCAGCTGGGGCTCATGCAGTTATGCTTGGAAACCTATTTGCTCAAACTGAAGAAGCCCCTGGCGAACTTATACATATCGGGGGGAAAAGATATAAAATATATAGAGGAATGGGTTCAATAGATGCTATGATTAAAGGAAGTAAAGATAGGTATTTTCAAGATTCTGTTGAAAATGAAAAACTTGTTCCAGAAGGAATTGTTGGATCTGTCCCCTATAGAGGAAAAGCTGAAGATCTTATTTTCCAACTTATTGGAGGGCTTAAATCAGGAATGGGTTATATAGGAGCTAAGAATTTAGAAGAACTAAGGGAAAAATCAAAATTTATCAAAATTACTAATTCAGCATTAAAAGAATCCCATCCTCATGATGTAGATATAAGGAAAGAAGCACCAAACTATTTTTTAAATTAACAAATTCTATTTAAAAAAACCAGCTTAATAAGTAAATATAAAATTTTCCTAAAAAGTATTACCAGTGAACTTTGAGGATTACTTTAGATCCATTATTTTCAAAAGAAAGTTCGTCAAATATAATTTTAACCATATAAAGTCCTCTACCAAAATATGTAGACGTATTATACAAATTTTTTATATCTTCTTTATTCAAAAAACCTTTCCCATTATCCTCAATAATAAAAATTGCATAATTTTCATAAAATTTCTTATTAATGTTAACATATTTTTTCTCTTTATTTACTATTTCAGCCCTTTTTTTGAACTCTGATTCCAATTTCCCCTCAATAATAAGCCTCTGCTTTTCCTCTGGTGTTATACCCAAATTTCCATGTTCCATAGCATTTGTTATAATCTCTGAAAGCCCTACAACTAAAGAATTTATTCTTGTATCAGGCAAAATATCTACCAATTCTTCAACACACCAATAAGAAACTGGCAAAATATTATCTAAATCATTTTCGATTGTTATATTAGCCTCAAGATATTTATACTTTATGCTTTTTTTACTTTTCTGTTTTTTCTCTATAATAATAGGAATAATTCTTTTAATATATCCTATAAATTCTCTCCAATTAACTGGCTTCTCAAAAAATTTATCAACACCTAGATTTATTAATTTGATAAGAGTTGTTTCTTCAATATAGCCAGATATAACTATTATAAAATTGACTAATTTCTTTTCCTTGAGTTTTTCTATTATTTGTATTCCTGATAATTTTTTTGTAAACCTTATATCTATAATCAATATATCAATTAAAGCTTTCGATATTTCAATCTCGGAAAGAAATTCATAAAACTCATCATCTGTTGAAATTGTCTTAAATTCTATATTCTTTAGTATAGAAAAAATATTATTAGCTATACTACAAAGTGACTTATCATCATCAATAAATAATATTTTTATACTCAAATAATATCCTTTTTATTATTTAAATTTTTATTATAAATAATATAATAACTTTTATCAATTTTTATAAATTTAGTAAAATATTTACTAAATATTTCGTTTAATTTTTCATAGTATTTATATAAAAGAGGAACATATTCATAAAGGATAATGCCAAAAAATATTCCTCCCAAAATATCAACAAAATAGTGAGCATAAATATAAATAGTTGATAAAAATAAAGTAACAGTAAAAGGAAAATATAAAGGAATTAACCATCTATTTAATTTCCTGTTTAATAATAAAGCTATTAATGAAATTGCAACATGAGATGAAGGAAAAGCAGCTCCCCCAAGATTTGCAGTATTAAATATTTTTTTCATAAGATTAGTAAAAAAATAACCTTTAAAATGCTCATACCACAATTGATTTAACTCAGAAAAATAAAACTTAGGACCCTTAACAGGAAATATAACATAAAAAATATATAGAAAACAAAATGAAGTTGTAGTTAACCACAAACCAAACTGAGCTTGTTTTTCTTTCTTTCTTAAATACAAAAACCACCATCCAGAAGTAATCATAAAGTAGTAAAAAAAATATGAGAAAAAAAACAGCTCATTTACCCATCTAACACCATAAAAATCTTTAAATAAATGTAATGCAGGTTGATAATGAAAAATTATATAATCAATATCAGCAAATATCTTATCTAGTGATTTATTATTGTAGAATAACTGTGATAAAGTAATACATTCATTAAAAAAAATAATATAAAAAGCTTGTGGATAAAAAAATCTGAAAAATCTTATAAACCTATTTTTACTATTATTTGTTAATTTAATAAAAATTATTTGAAAAATAATAAGAATAATAAAAACAATTGAATAGAATAATCCTCTATCAATTTTAATATTTAAAAAATTTATTTTTATTTTACCAAAATTAAGAATTGAGTATATAGAAAATATAAAAGAAGTAATTAAAATTGAAATATCAGTAGGAAAGAAAATTCCATTTAATTCTCTTTTTTCCATAAAAATGAATATATTTTTTAATTTACATACAGTGATATTTTTAATACAAAAATTTAATTTATCAAGTTTTATTTCCTACTAATTTAAACAGATTGCAATATATTTCTATTATATAAATCAACGAATTTACATTAGTAATTTGATTTTTATCATAACTTATAAATACACAGTTTTCATTTTTATTTATATTCAAATTTTTATCTATCATATATTCGTTTAAAAATCTCTCATTATAAAGATTTTTAGAAATCGCTATATAAGAGTAACCTTTATCTAAAACTAAGAATATAAAATCATAATTGTTTAGCCAAAGATCATAAAACAATCTTTTATAAATATCTTCAAAAAAAAATCCATAATAAATATTTCTATTATTAATTTTCAAAAAATTAACATTATTTAAATTAAAACTATAATAATTTAAAAAAAGAGTCTCAAAGATAAAGTAAACATAAAATCTTTCATTAAAATAGAAATAAGAACAAATATTAAAATTGTAGAGAAACTTTTCTTTCAAATTATAAAAAATTTGAAAAATATCCTTTTCATATTTTCTATCACAAAAATCTAAAATAATATAACCACAATACTCTGTAAAAAAAAAGTTGTAATTAATTTTATAGAAATATTTATTAAACTCATTTTCAAAAGATTCAAAAAATTTATTTAATTTAGAAATTAAAATTCTTTTTTTTAAATCTATTTTACAAATTAACCTTTTTTCTATTAAATCTGAAGGAATAAAATCATAGTAATTTGAATTACTTATATGTAATTTATTGCCCCCAAAATATATAACTTTTTCTATTTTATATTTATCAATATATCCAATATCAGAAAAATTACTCATTTTCATTGGAATAAATTGAGAATTTTTTAAAATGAATGTTAGTTTATCATCAAAGTTTAATATTTCTTCAACCTCTGATTCAAATATAATTGAATTTTTAAAAACCATATTTATAATATTAATTTTAATTTTAATTTTATTTCTATATATATTTTAATCAAATTATCTTTGCAATTTTTATTTATATAATTTTTCCAAAAAAATAATTTTTTTTTAATATTTAATTAACTAAATAAATAATAATTTACTATTTTTCTTGAATTTTATTTAATCATATCAGCAGAAACATTAAAAACTCTTTCACAATAAAAACATTTAAAATTTTTTTCTTTTTCATTTTCAAGAATAAACCTTGTTTCAAGATTTTCAACTGTAGAAATACAATTTGGATTAGGGCACCTAATAATATTTTCAAGAACCTCTGGAAGATTAATTTTTCTTTTCTCTATAACTTTACTATCTTTAATTATATTGATAGTAGCTCCTGGAGCTATTAATGCTAATTTATCTGTTTCTTTCTTCTCTAGAAATTTATTTTCATATTTTATTAAATCCTTTTTACCCATTTTATTTGAGTCAAGATTCATACCTATTGCAATGAGACCATCAGTTTTATGTCCTATAATCTCTATTACTTTTAAAGCTTGTGCTGCAGGTATGTGATCTATCACAGTTCCATTCTTGATTTTAAATACTTTAAATTCTCTTTCATTTGTCTGCATAAAACCTCCAAATTATAATTTAATTCAAATTATAAGATTTTTCATAAAATTCTTCTATAAAAATATAATCTTCTACTTAATTGTTCCTAAAACAAGACCAAGTAAAGCTTCTCTTACATAAACTCCATTTTCAGCTTGATCAAAATAAATTGCTCTTCTATCATTATCAACTTCAGGAGAAATTTCATCAACTCTAGGAAGTGGATGCATTAAATATGTGCTTTCACCTAAATATTTTAAATCTTCTTTAGATATTTTATAAGAACCAGCTACCTTTAAATACTCAATAGGATCAGAAAATCTTTCTTTCTGAATTCTAGTACAGTATAAAATATCTAAATCTTTGGAAATTTCTCTAAAATCTTCATGAATATAAAAATTTACATTTTTCTTTTTAAGAAAATCATAGTAATAATCTGGAACTCTTAACAGCTCTGGAGATATAAAATGAATTTCACAATTATAAAAACTTAAAGCCATTAATAATGAGTGAATGGTTCTACCAAACTTCAGGTCTCCCATTAGTCCTATTTTTAAATTATTTAAATGTCCTTTAACTTCATTAATAGTAAAAAGATCTAGCAAGGTTTGGGTTGGGTGCTGGTTTGCACCATCTCCACCGTTAATAATAGGTTTATTTGAAACCTCTGCTGCTCTTCTAGCTGCACCTTCAACCGGATGCCTCATAACAATAGCATCAACATATCTGGAAATATTTTTAATTGAATCACTCAAAGATTCTCCTTTTTTTGTTGAAGAAACATCAGATGAAGCAAAACCTATAATTTGCCCATTTTGTTTTAATATAGCAGTTTCAAAAGATAATCTAGTTCTTGTTGATGGTTCAAAAAATAAAGTCGCAATTATTTTGCCACTTAATGTATTTTTCCATTTACCTTCTTTGACTTCCTTACTTTTTACGAGAATATAATCCAACTCTTCTTTATTCATGTCATTTATTGATATTATTGATTTACCTACAAAATTCATATAAACTCCTTTTTTAATAAATTTCCAAATTTTTTAAAATGGGGAAAAAATATTTAAAAAAAAACCAGACCCATTAGGGTCTGGTTTGAAAAACTATTTTACAATTTCCCTTAAGTCTTTCCCAGGAACAAACTTTGGTACTTTTGTTGCAGGAATTTTAATTTTTTGACCAGTTTTAGGATTTCTTCCTTCTCTAGCTTTTCTTTCAACTACTTTGAAAGTACCAAATCCAACAAGTTGAACAGTACCTTTTTTCTTAAGTTCACCTTTTACAACATCAATAAAAGCATTAATAACATCTTCTACAATCTTTTTGCTTGGAGCATCTGCTTTTTTCTTAATAGCAGCAATTAAATCTGCTTTATTCATATTATCTCCTTAAGGATTTTTTAGCTTTCTAAAATTCTTTTAACTCAAAAAACTATATTTGTCAAGTTTTTTTTTAAATTATTTTAAAAAATATTATTGTTTTTCTGTAAAAATTAATAATTTTTTAATTCTTTGTGAATTTCTTTTCTATAAATAAAAGAAAGAGAGTAAAAATTTCCACCATTTTTTATATTTAATATATCATTAATAACAACTATATTTTTATTTGTTAAATATTTCTTAAAAAAATCAAAATCTTCTAAATATAGTTTATTTATATTAAAATATTTTTTATTTGTAACTAAGCCTATTGCTTTTAGAAATTCTTTCTTTAATGAAATTGAACTAATTGAAATTTTATTATTTTTAATTTTTTTACCAAAGTTATCATTTAAAAAATTATTCATAAAGTTTTCTATTTTAAATTCTTCCTTTTTGTTTATCCAAAAGTTATTTCTTACCCATCCTTCTTCATTTATTACTCCATCAATTAATATTTTTTCTTCATATAAATCAATATGCTTTTTAATCTTAAACGGGGTAAAAATATCATCTGAATCAAGAAAAAAAATTATATCACCGGTAGATTTTTTTATACCTATATTCCTTGCATATGAGACACCAAAATTATGTTTTAATTTAATTATTTTGAGATTTTTCATTAATAAATTCTTGATATACATATATAAAATTCTATTTTCATTATAACTTATATATATATTTTTTTTTACATCTTTGATTATTCCACAAAATTTAAAAATTGAATTATACTGATCTTTTAACCAACCTGGAAAGTTTGAAGCAAAAATATAATCAATAAATTTATCAAATTTTATAAGATAATTATTTTTTATAAAATGTTTTCTTAATTTTTTTATTACTGTATTTGCTTTAATAATTTCTGAACCATCATCAACTATTAATATCTCAAAATCAATATAATTAATTTTTTCATCTTTTTTATTATTTTTTTCTCTTAACTTAAAGAATTGATTAATAAAAATAGATTGGAAAAAAATTGAATATAGACAAAATAAAAATAATTTATACCTATTATAAAAAGGTATAATAATAGATATTTTTTTTATTTTATTTGAAACTAAATTATTAAATTTATAATTAAAACTTATTTTGGAATCAAATTTATTTGAACTTTTATAGTTACTATTATTAATGGTGATGTAAAAACTATTTTTTTTTCTAAATAATAAAAAATAAATTAAATCATAAAAATTGTTGAAATGAAAAGTAAATTCAGAATTTAAAATATAATCAACAAAAATTGAAACAATATTATAAATTTTTTCACTTAATTTATCATTATTATTATCTTTAAAAAAATGCTCAAAATTAATAATTTGGAATAAATTCTCAGTTTCTTTATAATTTATAAAATAAAATTTTTTATCGTTTATAATTTTGCCAACTTTTATAATAGATAAAGTTTCTCTTTTTAATTGGTTATTTTTAGAAATATAATTTAAATCACTATACTTAGTTTTTTCCAAAATACTATTTAAAAAATTATTCAATTTAAGAATATTAAAATTTTCTATAAATTTTTTATAAAAAAAATTTAGCAAAAAATTGAATAATCTTTCAAAATTGTAAAAAACAAAAATTTCTTCCCTTGACAAATTAAAATCCTTGAAATTTAAGAATGTACTTCTAAAAGCTTCTTTTTTCTTATAAAAAAGATTTTCTTTCTGGGAAGGTGTAGGATAATAGATAGAAATCCCTATGTTGTTACCAGAAGAAAGTATAAATAAAAAATTATTAAAAACTTCAATAATATTTTGATTTTTAAATGGTGTAATAAAAAATATTTGAGAATCAATTTTATATTTTTTTAGTAAATTAAGTATAATGTTACGACTTTTGAAGCTATCATTATCCTTATCATTGAATTCATTAATAATTTCACTTTTATCTAAACTTAAAAAATTTGTAATAAAAGGCCTATTGATCTCTTCTTGAGTTTTTATGCCAACAGATCCAATTGAAAAAGTGATAAATTTTACTATTTTAATTTTACTTAAAAATTTTAGATCTTTTTCTTCCAAATGATGAAAATTAAACCCATTATAAAAATATAATTCTATTTTTTTATTGAACTCTTTTTGTATTTTTCTTAAAAGTTCATAAGAAAAATCTTTATCATAAAAAAATGTATCATCATCAATATTAAATTTTGTAAAACCATTTTTATGAGCTATCTCAATTTCCTCAAGAATATTATCTATTTCCCTCTTCCTATAAGGTATATTAAAACTTTTGTTATAACAAAAATTACACTTATATGGGCAACCCCTTGAAAAAGTCAAGGAAAAGTGAGGATATATTTCTGTTATTCTTTTAGCATTGATACCAAAATATTCTTCTAAATTTATAAGAAATTTTCTAAATATATCTTTATTTTTTATTGATTCAATCTCAAAATCTTGTGGAAAATTTATTCTAAAATGAATCGAGTATTTCTTTGAAAATAAGTTACTGATATTATCTTTAAACTCTTTTCTCTCAAAATTATTATAATTCTCAACAAATTTTTTTATTGAAACATCAGCTTCAAGTATAAATATAAAGTCATATAAATCTTTAATATCAATAATATCTTCATCCTCTTTTTCCAGATATGAAGATCCAATTCCCCCTGCAACCAAATAACCTTTATAAATATCTCTTATTTTTAATGAAAGTTCATCTCCATAAAAGGAATAAGGATAAGCAAAATTTGAAATCCCAATAAAAATAGGTTCCCCTATTTTTTTCATTATATTTTTAATAATCTTTATAGATTCATTTATATCAAAACCAAAATGATAAAATTTATTAAAAGAAGAAAAAGAGGAAACATCTTTCTTATAAAATTTTTTTAAATCATTATAGTAGATTGGTAAATCTACTGATTTTTTCTTAAGAATAGACAAATCAAGAATCTTTACATCTATACCCATATTTTCCAATATTGAGCCTATTAAAAACAATCCATAGGGGAAATTTCTATTTTTTGTATAATAAAAATCTCTAAAGTAAGGTTTTATTAAAATAACATTTTTCATAATAAGTTTTTTTGACAATTTTACCACATAAAAATATTAACTAAACTATATAATAAAATAATATAAATTATAGAAAATAAATAAAAAATTATTATAAAAAATAATTTTAAATAAAAAATTGATCAAAAAAGTTTAATAATATAATTTTATAAGTTTAATATTTATCTCAAAATTATTGAATTATTCTATAACTCTATTTATAATTTTTTTGTTTTATTGTCAAATAAATTTAAATTTTACAAAATATTTTAAACTTGAAAAATTAATTTTTTTTAATAGATTATTAAAGTAATTGGTATTATTCATTTAATATATTGGAGTTAATTATGACCAACTTAGAAAAAATACTCGATGATAATATAAGAAAAATTCCAGACTTCCCCAAAAAAGGGATTTTATTTTATGATATAACTTCCATTCTTATGAATCCATATTGTTTAGAACTTATTATTAATGAAATGGAAGACTACTATAAAAACATTAAAATTGATGCAGTTATTGCAGCTGAATCTCGTGGTTTTCTCTTTGCCTCACCATTTTGTCTTAATAAAAAGTTACCACTAATTCTTGCTAGGAAAAAAGGAAAACTACCTGGGGAAACTATTTCAAAAACATATACTTTAGAATATGGTGAAGCTACAATAGAAATTCATAAGGAAGACTTAAAAAAAGTTGATAATATTTTAATTATAGATGATTTAGTGGCAACAGGTGGAACTTTAAAAGCTATAGCAGATCTTGTAGAAGAAAATGGTAAAAAGGTTATTGGTATTTTTTGTGTAATAGGTTTACCTTTTTTAAACTACAACAAACTTTTGGGAAAATATGATGTAAAAACACTTATTAACTACCACTCAGAATAAAAACTTGACTAAATAAAAAAATAATTTATTTTTGATACACAGAAATAATTAGTAGTAGAATAAAATAAAACAATTAAATATAATAATAATATTATTATTATAAACTAAAAAACAAATATTAAAAATTAATTAATAAATAATAATCTAATTTATGAATTGTAAATTGAAAAAAGAAATAATACTTTTTATAAATCAATAATATTATAAATTAATTGTAATAGAGAGGAGAATATGAAAAGAACTTATCAACCACATAATACTAAAAGATTAAAGACTCATGGATTTAGAAAAAGAATGCAAGATAAAGATGGAAGAAAAGTTTTATCAAGAAGAAGAAGAAAAGGAAGAAAAGTTTTAACTGTTTCATCCGTTAAAAAAGCAAAATAAATTTTGTATAAATTTAAATAAAAATAAATTATTTTTAATTATAAATTAAATATTAAATTATAATTTAATTTCCTTTTTATTTAAAATCTTCAACATTTTTGTTTGATTTATTTATATAAATATAATATTTAAATTGTTTATAAATAATAATATTAAATGTAAAGTATATTTTAACACAATTTATAAAAATTCTAAAATTAAAATAATGTTAAATTTTAAATTTAATAAAAATGAACATTTAAGAGATCCTATTTTAATAAACAAATTAATAAAAAATAAAATAAAATTTAAAGGTAATTTTTTACATATTTATTATAATAAAAATTATGAACTTTCATCTAAGATGGCAGTATCTGTATCTAAAAAACATGGCAATTCTGTGATTAGAAATTATTATAAAAGAATAATAAAAGAAGTTTATAGAAAAAATAAATATTTATTAAAAAATAATTATAATTTTCTTTTTGTGTTAAAAAATAAACCAAACAATTACAAAGAAATTGAAAATGAGATTTTGCAATTATTTGAAAAATTATAAAAAATATATACCTAATTTTATTAACTTATTAAATAAAACATTTTTCTTTTTAAGCAATTTAATTAATAGCTTTTTCATTTTATTAATTATTTTTTATAAAAAGTTTATTTCAATACATTTATATCCTTCTTGTAAATTCATACCTTCTTGTTCAACATATGCTTATGAAGCATACAAAAAATATAATTTCATTAAAGCAACTATATTAACTTTAAAAAGAATATTAAAATGTAATCCATTTAACAAAGGAGGATATGATCCTTTACCCTAATTTTTTTAAAATAGATCATTTATTTTATAATAGTTTTTTAATAAAATAATACCATTATAACACTAAACAAAAAATTATAATAAATATAACTATCACAAAAAAACCAATAAATAAAAAAATTAATATAAATAAAATATATTAACAATAAGAGGTAAAAATGCAAAAAAATTTCATTTTATTTATGGTATTGACATTTATATTTACATTATTATATTTTACATTTATTGTTCCGAAATTTTTTCCAGAATCACAAATTACAAAACAATCTCAAAATGAACAAATTTCAAAAAACCAAACTAAACAATCCAACCAAAATGAAACACCAAATATTAATAAAGAGGAAACAAATAAAATTGAAAGTAAAAATGATGAATTAGTCAAAAAAGAAATAATAAAAAATTTTCCAGAAAAGCTAATTAATCTTGAAAACGAGAATATCCTAGCAACTTTTTCATCTATAGGAGGTAAACTTATCCATTTTGAACTTAAAAATTTTAAATCTGACAAAATTTCAAATAATAATATGATAATTAACAACAAAAAGGAACCAAACATATCACCTCTTGAAAGTTGCTTTATATCTCTAAACAATATGCAAAAAGTTGAATCTATAGACTTTGAAGTTATTGAAGAGAAAAAAGATAGAATAGTATTTAGGAAAGTTATGTCTGATGCTAACAATAATCCAATAGAATTTATAAAAATAATAACTCTCGGTAAAGATGATTTAGAAATTGATTTGCATTTTAATGGACTTAATAATAATATACCTATATTAAATGATAATAATTATATTAACTTTTTAAGTTGGGGATATACTTTAGGGCCATCAGACATTATTGAAAATAGAAATAATAAACAAGAAGTTTCTTTCTATTTCGGTGATACTTATAAAAAACTCAATTTAAAAGATAGAAACATAGAGACTATAAATAATTATAAATGGATTTCAGTATCCAACCTCTATTTCACTTTTATTTTAAAAAGAAATGATACTCTAAAATATAATTTATATTTAACCCAATTTAACAAAAATGAACATGAGATCATAATAGCACCACAAAAATTTGAATTAATAAAAAATGAATATAAAATAAATGTTTATTTTTTACCCAAAAAAAGATCTACTCTTTCTTCTATAGACAAAAGTTTTACACACATTGTAAATTATGGAGGAATATTAAATCCTATTGTAATCTTTTTTAATGCAATTTTAGAATTTTTATACAAATTTATTAAAAATTATGGAATAGCAATAATATTAGTATCTCTATTAATAAAAATAGTTCTTTATCCATTAACAAGAAAATCAATAATTTCAATGAAAAAAATGGCAGAGCTTTCACCTAAAATTCAAGAAATTCAAAACAGAAATAAAAATAACCCCCAAAAAGCACAAATTGAATTATCAGAACTTTATAAAAAAGAAGGTGTAAGCCCCCTGTCTGGTTGTTTACCAATTTTACTACAACTTCCATTTCTTATTGCTTTTTATAATTCAATTATATATAATTTAAATTTAAGAAATGCAAAATTTTTATGGATTAAAGATTTATCATCCCCTGATGTTCTATTTAAACTAAATTTTAGTATTCCTTTTATTGGTAATGAAATAAGACTTCTACCCATAATAATGATAATAGTATCAATTGTTCAAACAATTATCCAATCAAAAGGACAAGTTTATACTACTCAAGAGCAAAAAACCCAATCACAAATAATGTCGTACCTTATGCCTATACTTTTCTTTTTTTTATTTTATAATTTTTCAAGTGGACTTGTACTTTATTGGACCACACAGAATATTTTCTCAATTATTGAAAATTATATAACAAATATTAATAATAAAAAATCATAATCAAAATGTTATAAAGGAGAGCAAATAAAAATGGATGGACAACTTATTTTTGAAGGGAAAAATCTTGATGAAGCTCTCGAGAAAGCTTCAAATGAATTAAAAATTAACAAAAATATCATAAGGTATAAAGTTATTGAAAAAAAGAAATCAATTTTTGGTGAAAAAATCTTAATTGCCATAGAAAATTTGAATAATTTAGAAAATCTTGAAGATAAAATTTACAATTTTGTTCAAGAATTCTTTAATTTATATTTTTCTTTTCTTGAAATAAATGGAAAAGTTGAAAAACCTATTTTTGAAAATAATTATGCAATAATTAAAATAACAACAAATAATGACAATTTATTTTTAACAAACCAAGCTGAAGTACTCCTATCAGCACAAAAAATTTTAAATACTATTGGAAAAAATTATATTGGTGTTGAGCCTAGAATAGTACTTGATTGTAAGGACTATAGAAAAAAAAGATCTATTATTTTAGAAAAAATTGCTTTAGAAAAAGCCGAAGAAGTAAAAAAATTTAAAAAAGTTTTTGTATTTAAACCTTTAGAACCATATGAAAGAAAAATAATTCATATGACTTTGCAAAATCATCCAGATGTTTATACAGAATCTGAAGGAACTAATTTTTATAAAAAGTTAAAAATAATACCAAAAACTAAATAGTTTAAAAGTGGTCAAAAATAGAGAATATGATATAATTTTTGCTAATTCTTCTGGTGCAGAAAGTACAAAAGCTATATCTATTTTCAGATTATCAGGTGGAAGAAATCTATTATTTAAAATACTTAATTTTATTATTTTTTCAAAAAAAATAGAAAACAAATTAATAAAAGATCTACAAAAAAATTCTAAGGAAGAATTAGAAAATACAAATTTAGAAAATTTTAAAATTAAAAGAATCAGAAAATTGCAAAAACTTATTAGACCAAGATATGCTTATTTTGTTAAAATAATAAATCCATTTTATAATAGCCAAATTTTAGAAAGTAAAGAATATGAAGAACTAAAAAAAATAAAACTAATCGATGAAGGAATTTTTATATTTTACAAAGCTCCTTATTCATATACTGGAGAGAACATGGTAGAACTCTTTGTACATGGATCAAAAATAATTGAATACATCTTAACAAAACTCTTTATTTTAGCAGGTTTTTCTATTGCAAAAAATGGAGAGTTTACTAAAAGAGCTTTTTTAAATGGGAAAATTGATCTAATACAAGCCCAAGCTATAAATAATTTAATCAACTCAAAATCTTTAATTTCATACCAAACTTCTTTAAACAATTTACAAAAAAAGTTTTCAAATAAAATTTTTAAAATTAAAAACTACCTTTTTGATGCCATATCCTATCTTGAAGCTTCCTTAGATTATCCCGAAGAGGAATTATACGATAATATTGAAATGATTGCAAATATTAAAAATTTATTAAACCAATCATTAAATGAAATAGATAAATTATTAAAAAATTCATCTTTTTTTAAAATTATTAATGAAGGGATAAAGATTGTTATATCAGGCCCAACAAATACTGGTAAATCTTCATTTTTTAATCTTCTTTTAAATGAAGATAGAGCTATTGTTTCCGAAATACATGGGACAACAAGAGACTATTTAGAAGGAAATATAAACATAAAAAATATTGCTATTAAAATATTTGATTCACCTGGAATTAGAGAATCTTATGATCCTGTGGAAATAATTGGAATTGAAAGAATTCAAAAAATTATAGAAGAAGCTGATCTTATTTTATTTTTATTATCACCAGATGAAAAATTAAACAAAAAAAACATTGAAAAAATAATTAATCATAAGGATAAAGTTGTTTTTATATTAAATAAATTTGATCTTATTGACAAAGTTGATAATTTTTTAAAAGAGATAAAATTAAATGCAAATATTGAAGATTTTCAAAGCAAATTAACCATTGAAAAATTTTCATTTTTAATCAACAAATACATGCATAATACTTCATTTTATGAAAATTTAACTTATAATATTGATTTTATTAAGCAAAATTTTGGTACCAAAAAAATAATAATTCCTTCTTCTACTATAGATTCAAAAGAAAAGACAATAGAAATTTTTAATTATCTAATATCTTTTATTTTTAATTTTGATAATATAATTAATGAACCTCCTTATATCCAAAATGAAAGAGAAATTTTTTTCCTAAATAACTTAAAACTTTCTATTACAAATTCACTAGATTTGTTAGAAAAAAATCAATATTTTGATATGATTGCTGAAGAATTATCTTTAGGTTTGAGAAATATATTGGAGCTTACAGGTGAAGATTACAATGAAACTCTATATGAAAATATTTTTAATAAATTTTGCCTTGGTAAATAGATATGAAAAAATATAACTTTAACAAAATTATTAATAGAAAAAATACCTGCTCTATCAAATGGGAAGGTAATAAACTTTTTAATAAAAAAGAAAATCTTATACCTTTATGGGTTGCGGATATGGATTTCCCTATTCCAAAAGAGGTTGTTAGAGAAGTTAAAAAAAGAGCTTCTCATCCAATTTATGGATATACAATAAGACCAAATTCTTATTTTGAAACTATTATAAACTGGTTTAATATAAATTATAATTTTAAAATACAAAAAGAATGGATTATTTCAACTCCCGGAATCGTACCAGCAATTAACTTTGCTATTCAAGCATATACAGAACCTCAAGATAAAATTATAATACAAACTCCTGTTTACTACCCATTTAACGATTCAATCATTAATAACAATAGAATTCCTATTCATAACAGTTTAATTTATAAAAAGTTAGATAAAAATAAAGAAGAAAATATTATAAATGAGCTAAAAAAGAGATTTATAAATCAAAATTATAAAAAAAAAGGTGAGTTAAAATTAAATTTATATTCATGGTTTATAGATTATGATGACTTAATCAATAAAATTGATGATAAAACAAAAATGATAATACTTTGCAATCCTGCAAATCCAGTTGGAAGAGTTTGGACTTTCGAAGAACTTAAAAAGTTAGGAGAAATTTGTCTTGAAAGAAACATTATTGTATTATCAGATGAAATACACTGTGACCTCTCTATGCAAAATCATAAATATGTTCCTTTTGCTTCTATCTCTGATGAAATTTCTAATATTACAATAACTTGCACAGCAGCAAGTAAAACTTTTAATATTGCTGGTTTATATAATTCTAACATAATTATAAAAAATGAAATTTTAAAAAAAAAATATTTACAAGTTTTACTAAAGAATGGACTTGGAGCAGCAAATCTATTTGGTATAATTGCAACAGAAGCAGCTTACAGATATGGAAAAGATTGGTTAATTCAAGTAAAGAATTATATCTTTGAAAATTATCTTTATACTATCTATACATTTTCTCAGAATCTTCCAGATGCCAAAATTACTTTACTTGAAGGAACTTTTCTTGTTTTAATAGACTTTAATCCATATAAAGAAAAAATTATTAAAATTATTAATAAAAAATTCCCAAATAATTTACTTGAATTTGAAGATTTTGATAAAATACTCAAGATTTTTTTTGAAGATCTATGCAACATATGGGTTGATGAAGGGATTAAATTTGGAAAAGAAGCATCCGGATTTATGAGAATTAACATTGCTACATCAAGATTTATTTTAGAAAAAGCATATAAAAATATATTTAATTTATTATCATAAAATTGAATCAATTTTTATTTAAAATTAATTTTAAATCAATTATCTAATCTGCAAGATCTCTTCTAAATTTTTTCTCTCTGGTCTATTTAGTTCTCTCTCTATTTGATCTTTGTTTAATTTATTATTGTCTAAATTATCATCTTTTTCCCCAATAATTATCAAAGTTATTACTTCTGAATCATTTTCCAAACCTAGTAATTCTTTTACTTTTTGTGGTGAAAAACCAGCTATAGGATGAGCAACATATCCTAATTCTGTAAACAATAATATTAAAAATCCTACAAATATCCCTGTATCAAAAGAATAATAAAACCTATCTTTAATAATACAATCATAATCTTTTTTACTCCAGATTGCCAAAACTGCAGAAGCTTCATAACACCATTCATTACCCTTTGAATAAACACTCTTTAATTTTTGAAGAATCTCGTTTGATATGCATGCAACAACTCTCCATGGTTGATTATTAAAACATGAAGGTGCAAGAAGAGCCAACTCAACAATTTTTTTTATTTCATTTATATCAATATTCCCTTTCTTTAAATTTCTATAAGCTCTTCTTTTTTCAACTGCTTCTCTTATATTCATATAAACCCTTTTATATTTTTATTTCAATAATTTCATAAGGTTCAATAATATAATCAAAAAAATTAATTGTTTCGTTATTATAGTTAATAACATAAATTTTATCTATTAGTATAAATAGTTCCAGATTTTTTTTATTCAGAATTTTTAAAATGAATTCATCTATATCTAAATCAGAAATATTTTTAAAAATTTTTTTTAATTTATATATAGGAATCATATTACTTGGTATAAATTTCCTAATAATTTTATTTAATTCAACAGAATTAAAACAAGAGGACAGATAAAGTGTTTTCTTATCTTCTGAAATAATAAATGGTACTATTATATCCTTTCCTTTGTATTCCAATCTTTCAATCCAGTAATCTCCAGTAATTTCCATTCCATTATAACTAAAATTAAAATCTTTTATTGCTCCAAAATCAATTATTTTAAATTCAATATTTCTAAAAACTTTAATTAAACTCTCATTTAAATTTATTCTATTATATTGATCTTTAATATCTGTCATACAAGTTACTATAAGATAATTTTTAAATGATTTTATTTTTTCTTTAATTTCATTGTCTAGATAAATTGCATAAGGAAATATTAAAATATCAAATTTATTTAAATTTTCTTCATTTTTAAATATAAATTCAGGTATAAATCCTAAAGATTTAAAGACCTCATAAAAGTTAAAAATTCCTTCAATATAAGAAAAATCTTTAGATACGCTGTTAATTGAATGAATAAAACTATTTTCATAATCAAAATATATTCCAACCTTATATTTGTTTCCAGAATCTTTGTTAAATTGATTTAAATTTCCTTTTATTTTTTTTTCTTCTTTATTTATATAAAAATCATGTAAAATTTTTAACCTTGGAGAATCCTCTGTTTTACCATTATAATTCAATATAGCATTATGATATTGTTCAGCTCCAAAACTTAAAGCTCTATCTCTAAATATAAGAATATCATCTGCATTGTGTAAAAATCCTTGATAAATCCAACACTTTAATATTTCATAGGGATAATACCAATTTCTTTTTTGCCAATTAACCCTTCCTGGTTGCAATTCCATTATTGTAAAAGGTTTCCTTTTTAAAGAATACATTAATGAATAATTCATAGAAATTAAAGCTGGATTAAAAATATCAGATGGTATATAACTGTCATATGATACAAAATCATATTGCTTTGCCAATTCAAAATAATCAATTTCTGTAAAATTTACCATAAAGTTATGAGTTATTGCTTTGTTTGAATATTTTCTTATTAACTCCTCTTGAAAATTGGAAAATTCAATTATATTTTTTGTAGTAAATCTATAAAAATCAAGATATTGATGAGGATTTGGTAAAGCATTTGTCTGTTTAGGTGTTTCTATTTGATCAAAACTATTATACATTTGTGACCAAAAAACAGTTCCCCATGCTTTATTAAGATTCTCTATAGTTATATATTTATTTTTTAAATATTTTCGAAATTTTTCATCACATTTTTCACAATAACAATATGTTGTCCCTTCACAACCAAACTCATTATCTATTTGCCAAGCATATAAAGATTTTGAATCTTTATATCTCTTTATAATCTTTTCCAACAATTTTGATATGTATTCTTTATAAATATCACTTGAAAAACAATAGTGTCTTCTAGAACCAAAATTTCTAATAGATCCATCTCTATTTCTTTGTAAAATTTCTGGATATTTTCTTATAAGCCATGCTGGAGGTGTTGCAGAAGGAGTGCCAAAAATAATTTTCAAACCTAGATTTTCAGAGATATTAAAAACTTTATCAAATAGATCAAAATTAAAAATTCCTTCTTCTGGCTCAAATATATCCCAAGCAAACTCACCAATTCTTATTATCTCTATTCCATTATTAATAAAAGTATTTAAGTCATTCTCAACTCTATTTTCTCCCCAATGTTCAGGATAATATGCAACTCCTAACATAAATACCTCTTTTTGAAAATTGTTCAAAATTATTAGAATTTTTTTTAACTAATTCAAATTGTAACAAATATTATTCAGATTGAGGAGTAGTCTCAACTTCTTCTACTGGAGCTTCAATTATATAAATTGAAGACCATTCTGGATGATCCTCATAAAGTGCTGCTAAATTCCATAAATATTGAGGTATATCTTTTTCAAATTCTATATTTTTTTCAATTCTTTTTACTAAATTTTTACCATCATAAAATTCAAAAATAACATTTTTTTTATGCCATGGTACAACAATTTGTCCAGGAACTCCCACAAAATAAGTTAAAACATTTTCTTTGTAAATTTTCTTTTTAAAAATTTTAAACCAAATTTTATCCATAACCATCAAGAGAGGACTAGGTTCTACAGCAGAAATTATTTTGCATGTATACTTTGCAGGAATTTCTGTCCCATCTTTTGCAATAAATTTTTGATTTACAATATTTATAGTATGTCCTTTCCCAATATTATAAAGTGCAACACAAACTAAAATATATAAAATTATGAATATAAATCTAATAAAGTTTCTAAAATTAAATATTTTCAATATATTTAATCTCATATTTCTTCCCTTTAATTATTCTTTCTAGTACATATTTCTATTTATTTTACTTTATTCTTATTAAGTTCATTAAACCTTATAGCCTCTCTCTCTTTCTGTTTTTCTTTAAATCTCTTCCAAGAATATAATACTAAAGCAATAGCTATAATTCCATAAGAAACAAAAACTCTGAAATATTCACCAACTTGAGCATTTCCTATTAAATTCTTACCTGCCATAGGAGAAACTATGAACATTAAATGAAACAAAATAACTCCAAGAAAAACATTACCAATAGAAGCATTACTAACTGTAGCACCTCCTACTAAAAGAGAAGCAGCAGCAAATTGTCCTGTTTGATCATGGCTATTATAAGTAGAAAGAGTCCCTATGTTTTGTAAAAATATTATTTGACCAATTGATGCAAGAACAGTAGATATAACAATAGCTATTAATCTAGTTCTATCTGCATTAATACCTGAAGATTCCGCGATAAGTCTATCTTGACCTACAGCCCTCATGTCTTGACCAAGTTTAGTTTTAGTAAACCAAATAATAAAAAGACAAAACAAGAAAATTACTATATAAGTTCCTATTTGTAACTTAATGCCTGGATCAAAATCAGTTTGAAGTATATTAATTGGTATAAGATCATCTAAACATTGTCTTATCCCTTGTAAATTAACAGCATTTCTAATACCAAATCCTCTTGATAAAAGAATCAATTTATTTCGTATAGGAATAACAGGCCCCATTAAATATAAGACTACAAATTGATAAAAACCATTCATAAAAAATCCAAGAATCATAGAAGTAACCATCTCTCTACCTTTTGATCTATTAAGTATATAACCACATAAAAACCCAAGAATAACTGAAAATGGAATAGCAATTAAAATAGCTAAAAAAAATCCTGGTAATCCAACAATACTCCAATCTGTGATAAGTATCAATGAAATTTGTCCTGCCATTGCACCTAAAACCATAGCAAAATTAATACCCATCCCAGCCATAATAGGTAAAAGAAGCGAAAGAACTAAAAAAGAGTTTCTTGCAAGTCTATTTAAAAGCTCATTTACTAAATACTTCCATGAAAAACCAGAAGCAGGAATAGTTATTATTAAAAAAATAATGAACATTATAGGAACAGGGTATGAAATAAAAATCTTTTTAAGATTTTCATAAAATCTACTTAAAATATTACTTTTATTTATACTATTGATATTTTTATTCATATTTTCCTCTTATCCTCTTACTTTTGTTTTTCTTGTTAAAGCATAAAGGATCATTCCCATAGATATAATTATTCTAAATATTTCTGACATGTCAGTTTTTAATGCACTATTTATTACTGATGGAGCCATTGTTAAGATTCCTTGAAAGAGAAAAGCTCCGATTAACACATTTGCTATGGTTGCTTTATGAACAGAAGCTCCTCCAAGTAAGATAGCAGCAACTGCTGGAAAACCCAGATAAAAAGGCCCATTGTAAATTTGAATGAAACCATAACTTTGTTCATAAATTATTATACCTATAGCACCTAAAACTGTAGACATTATAACTGAAAGAGTTCTAATTTTATCTATATTAACACCAGATGCTCTTGCATAGTCAGGATTTGAGCCAACTGCAGTCATAGCAGTACCTGTTTTTGTGTGAAAAAAAGCCCAAATTAAAAAGCACATTAAAGCAAAAAACAAAAACATTCCTGTAGGGAAATAAAAATTTTCACCAATTCTAAAAGCTAAAATATCAGATAAAGCTGATTGCCAGAATTTTTGAACAGATATAGTTGTTCTAAGTCCCTTCCCTGCATATCCCCAAACCATTACTGGGCTTTTAAAAGGCAATAATAACCACAAAATACAGAAAAATGAAACAGAAGAAAATCCAACATAAGTTGCGATCATCATCTCATCACCTTTTACTTTATTTAAAAGATTGCCATATGCCCATCCAAATAAAATAGCAAAGGGTATTGCCATAAAAATTGCAGCAAAAAGACCAAAAATACCTGTTAGATTAAGTTCTATAGATAATAAGGCACCTAAAATACCAGCTAAATAACCAAGAGGTAAACCAAAATTTAAACCACAACCTGATTGAACCATAGGAACTAAAGCTAGTACCATAGTAGCATTCATACCAACTCTTACAAGAGTATCTGAAATAGACCTAGCTAAATTTAGCTTAACAAGTGGTGCACAAGCGAAAAGAATTATTAAAAATATTCCTATAATAATCCTTGGCCATCCTGCTTTTTCTATAAATTTTTTAATACTATCCATATATTATCCTTTTATTTAATAATTAAACTATTAAAAATTTTTTCAATCCTTGTTAAATATTAATATCATTTAAACTTAAATCTACTAAATAAATAAAACTAAACTTTTTGTCCAACCATTAATAAACCAAAATCATCTAAGCTTGAATCGGATGGTAATATTCCAGAAACCCTTCCATCATCAACAATTGCTATCCTGTCACAAATTGATCTTAGCTCTTCAAGCTCAGATGAAATTATAACTATAGTAGTTCCATGTTCTCTATTATATTCTTTAATTGTTTCAAGAACCAGTTTTTTAGCACCAACATCAATTCCTCTTGTCGGTTCAGAAACAAAAAGAACCTTTGGGTTTAAAGCAAAAGCCTTTGCAAGACACACTTTTTGTTGATTCCCTCCTGATAATTCCTGGACATTTTGTTTTGAACTTACACATTTTATTTCAAACTTTTTGATATAATAATTAGCTAGCTCTTCAAGTTCCCTATCATTTCTCCACTTTATTAAACCTCCTAGTAAATTTTTAATATATTTATTTTGAATTTGCATTGCAGTAAAACCAATATTCCAATCTATTGGCTCTTCAAGAAGTAATCCTACGCCTCTCCTATCTTCAGATACAAAAGCAAAACCGTTTTCTATTACTTTTTTAGTATTATTTATATCAATTTTTTTGCCTTCAAAATATACTTCACCACCAGATGGATATAATCCCATTATTCCATTAGGTATACCGAGTTTCCCTTGACCAGCCAATCCTCCTATTCCAAATATTTCTCCCTTATAAACATCAAAAGAAACATCATAAACATTCTCCCCAGGCATATCGACCCATAAATTTCTAACTTCTAATAAAGGTTTCTCATTATAAGTATTTAAATTTGTTCTCCTTTTTGCTTCCTCTTTAATCTCCCTACCTACCATCCAATGAACTATCTGTTTCATATCAGTATTTTTAGTTTTTGCCTCACCTACAACTTTACCATCTCTCAATACAACAATTCTATCTGAAACACTTAGAACCTCATTTAATCTATGACTTATAAAAATTACTGAAATTCCTTTTTTAGCTAAATTTCTTAATGAAGTTAATAATATTTCTGCTTCTTTCTCAGTTAATACAGCAGTAGGCTCATCTAATATGAGTATTTTCGTAGTTTCCCTTTCCAATTCTCTTGCAATTTCAGTAAACTGTTTATGACCAACAGGCATTTCTGAAACAAGCATATCTGGATCTATATTAATTCCTAGCATTTCAATTGCTTTGGAAGCTCTATTTCTAAGTTCAACAAAATCAATAGTTTTCATTCTTTCACCAAAAAGCTCAACTAAGAAATTGTATTTTAATGGTTCCTTATTTAAACAAATATTTTCTTTTGCAGTAAAGCCAGGTAATAATGAAAACTCTTGATGAACCATTCCTATTCCTGCATTTATAGCTTCAAAAGGTGAATTAAACTCACATTTTTTATCTTCAATAAGTATTTCTCCCCTATATCCACCAGTTTGATTAATTATTGGCATTCCAAAAAGAATTTTCATTAGCGTACTTTTACCTGCCCCATTTTCACCTACAAGGCCGAGAACTTCGCCTTTTTCAAGATATAAATTTACATTGTTTAAAACTACATTTCCAAAAAAATCTTTTGTTATATTTTTCATTTCAAGAATTTTTCCCATTAAAAATACCTCTTTTTATATTTAATTATAATTTGCTAACGAATAAAATTAAAATAATTAATTTTAACTAAAAATTAACGCCACTATAATAAATTAATTAAATTCATAATAAAAAAAATTACTAATTTTAATAAAATTTTTAATCAAAAATATTATTTTACTACATTAAACCTTACAATTGTCTTATAATTGTTAATAATTAAAAACTTTATTTTAAAAATTCTTTAAAAAAATAAATAAAAAGGCATAAGAGCTTTTAGCTCTTATGCCTTATAAAAACCAATTTAATAAAATTATTTAATTTTAAAATATTTTTCAGGAACTACTTCTTTTGTCATACCAAGATAACCTAAACCAAATACATAAGTGTCTTGATATAATAAAACATGGTTCTTCTTCTGTTCTCCAGTAGCCATGTCTATATAATATGAACCATTCCATTCAGCACCAGGAGTAAACTTCATATATGCATCCATTAAATCTTTAAAGTTTTCAAGTTTTGCAACACCTTCAATTATTCTTTTTGCAAATTCACCTAAACCTGCTGTTGTTGTATAACCATAAGAGTAAGCCCATGTACCCATTCTTTTAGCTCCACCTGCTGCAATTACAGCATCTTCAACTTTTTTTAGAATTGCTGGCCAATTTCCTGCTTCTTTAGAAAGATCTATTCCTAAAGCACCAGGATACCCCATTAAAGGTGATGGTAAATCTGCTTCAACAAAGAAACCCCCAAGTTCAGCAATTCTCTTTAACAATGGTTCAGTATGAGCATCATTTGTACAGAAGAAAGCAGCTTTTTTCCCATATTTCTGTAACCATTGTGGTACTTTTTCTAAAATATATTGTTGAGCTCCTGCAACACCTACATCTGTTGTTGGATCTGGAGCTGTTTCAAAAGCAAATTTTAATCCCAAATCTTTACAAGCTTCTTGCATTATATTTCTTCTTCTTGAAAGAAGTTCATAACTCATATGTCTTGGGAATGAAATATGAACAAAAGTGTCTGCTCCCATTTTTTTTGCTGCTAAAATAATTAAATAGCCTCTTGCTACATTATCAGCATTAACTGCTAAATCAGCAACACTTTCAATAACATTTGGATCTTCATGTGGTTCACCAGCAAACAAAAGTATTTTTCTATTCGGATATTTTTCTCTAATTCTTCTAAAAGCTTCAGTAGTTCCTGGAACAGCTTGATTTACAATAATTGCTTTCATCAATGGATCATCTGCTAAAGCTACTATTTGAGATATAGTTGTTTCCATTTCTGAAGTAAAATTATCTGGGTAAGTAATATGTTTGATCATTCCTCCTTTATCAGCATCACCATAAAGAGCTATCAATGCTTCCGCACCTCTAAGATCATCTTCACTTTGAGATACAGTACCTGTTACAATACCAATGTGAAATTTAGCTTTTGCAGCTTTTTTGCCACAGGAAAAAGAAAACAAAACAAGAAAAATAACAAGTAAAACTACTAAAAATTTTTTCATAGAAATCTCCTTCTTAAAAGTTTTGAATTGCTACTATCATTTAAATATTATTTAGTAAATTGTCAATAATTTTTATAAAAATTATTATTTTATAATAAAAATTATTTAAAAATAAAAACTTAATTCAAAAGATATAGTTAGAGGGAAATTTAATTCAAGGGCACTTCTATTATTAACATTAAATTGGTTTTCTCCAAATTCATTTCCAATATCTAAAATATTATAAAATGCAATCTTTAAAAAATTATTAATATTAATTATTAAATCTATTCTCCATAAACTATCTTCCCTTGGACCTCCTTTAATTCCATATATATTTTCTGCTTGAATTGTATCAAACAAATAAGCTATTTGGCCTGATGAACTTTGAAATATTCTATAAAAAGAAAATGGTTGGCCATCTTTGTATCTTATATTAATGTAACACCAAATTTCATCTAATATCCTAAATCCCATAATAAAATTAAAAATATATGCCCTATCATTGTCTGTTCTTCCATAAGAAGTCTTGTCAAAATATGAATAATAAGTATTAGGATTAGCAAAGGAATAATCAAGAGCAAGTAAATCATTGTTAGAAAATCCATTCCCAAAAGTTGTCACCCCTACTACCTGATGGGTTTTAAAAGCTGTTTTAATAAATAATTTTTGATCTATTAAATATATAAGTTCTATTTTCCCAGATATCGAATAATCAAGGTACCTATTATCACTATTTTTTAAAATATAATATTTTTCACCTTCTTTATAAAAATAAACTATTGTTTCGTTTATATTTTCATAATACATATACTTATTAATATCATCATCAAATACTAAAATAAACTTGTTTAATATTATTTTACCTGAAAATTCTAAATTTATTGTAAAGTTATTATTAATGATAAAATCAGTTCCAAAAATTGCTCCATAAATAGATGGTAATTTAAGTTTATTATCTACCTTTGTGAATTTACCTCCCAATGTATTTATTAATATAAAATCATTATTGTTATTTTTATAATATACATAAACATCAAAAAAATTAGGATTTAAATATTTTAAATATTCAAAATTTAAGTATACATTTTGTTTATAAATATAAAAATAAGGAGAAACCTTTTTATCTTTTTTAATATTAGCTAGTTTTATTTCAAAAAAAGGTGAAACTAAAAATAAATTATTTAATAAATTATTATTCAAATATAAATTTATCCCTAACCCTGCATTAATTGATAATATATAGTTACTCAATAAACTTAAATTGGAACTAAAGAATATTTCATTTATTGAATTATAAAATAATTGTTTTTCATAATTTATATTAATTTTACCATATTCAGCATTCTGATAATAAATTTTGTTTTCAATTGAATCATTATAATAATTAAAAATAAAAAATGTATTTCTAGTATTAAATTTCAGTTTAAATAAATCTTTTGTTTTACTTAACCCAAATAAATTTAATATATTATTTAAATCAACATTTATAAAATTTAATACAAAAATATCAAAAAAACCTTCAAAATAAATGGGGAATAAACCTTCTCCATCAGGATCGATTATATTAAAGAAAAATGATGGATTTATATGTTTAAAATCACTATTTATAAAATATATAGAGTAAGAAAAATTACTTTCTCTAATTAAATTCAAATTTTTATAAAATAAATTATTCAAAATATTAAAAATTTTATAACTGTAATTTTCTTTTTCTTGTTGTTCTTCAAATTCATTATTTTTATTTAATTCAATATTATCTTGATATTTTTTTTGAGAGAATATCCCAAACATAGTATACGAAAATTTTAAAGTTTGTTCATATTGAAAACCACATTGGTTTTTAAAATTTGAAATGTATCTTAATTCATATATAAAATATGGTAAATTTTCATCTTTACAATAAAAATTTTTGTCTAATAAAGTTGTAATTAAATTAATATTATGCATTACTTGAAAAACAAAATAATTTTCCAAATAAGACATATTATTATTAGAATCATAATAAAATGAATTAAAACTTCTCTCTCCTTTTAAGAAATACAAATTAACAAAGTTGTTATTATTTATTTGCTTTGTTTTATTATAATCTTCTAAATTAAAAAAAAAGTTAAAAGATGTTTGATATTTCAAATGTCTTCTATTATGAAAAGGAGAAATCTCTCTTTCTAAAGGATGTATTCCTAATAAAAATGATTTAACATTTAAAGAATTTATAAAATCATATAAATATTTCCCTACTATTAAACTAAAATTATTATAACCATTTGTATATGAAAAATTTATAAAACTTTTTCTATCAAAGTTATATTCTAATATTATATTTGATAGGCTTATATTAATAAAATCTATTAAATAAGTTACAGGAATAAACAAAGAAGAACCTGGAATTATTGGGTTTGAGAAATTACTGCTATTCAAAAACCAATCAGTTATCAAAAAAGAATTATCATAAACTGATATAGCTTGAAAATCTATTACTGTAAAACCACCAGATTCTTCTATTAATGATAAAAAATCTGGAAATAAATATTCTATAAAAGATAAATATGATTGATCATATGCGTAAATTTTACTACAATTCAATATTATAAAAATAACAAAGAAAATTGTTAAAAATATTAGAGTCCTATTTCTGAAAGAAAATGTCAACTTATTCTCCTTTAATTCTAAAAATTGAGCATAAATTTTTTTATTAATTAATAAAATTAATAATTTAATTTATTTTTATATAATTTTTCCTTCTCTTGACATCCTTTTATATTTTCTGACTAAATCTTCATTAAAATCAGTATTATAAAATGTAAAAATAGCAGGATTATGCCACAAAAAATCTTCAATATTATTTTTTATCTTACCCTTTCTATAATTTTCTAAAATTAAATCATAATAAAAAGTTCCTTTAATAGGTGAATAAAAAGCAAAATAAGTTTTATATCCTCTTTCTGTTAAATAATTAACTGATTCCCTTACTTCTTCAATAGTTTGGTCTGGCAATCCTATAAGTAAATAAAATTTAATAAAATCTTTATTAATTTTATTTCTTTCAAGAATAAAAATAAGATTATCTAAATCAATTCTACTAAATTTATAACCTCTTTTTAAATTTGACTCTTCATTTATAGATTCAAAACCAAATCTAATCATTTTAAAATTAAGTTTTTTAAACCAATATGCAATTTCATCGTCAAAATATTTTATATGAATAGCATTTGGAAGATAAAAAGAAAGTTTTTCATAATTATTCAAATCATCAATATTATTTTTAAAGTTATTAGTATTTTTTATATTTTCTATTTTATGAAACAAACTTACTATATGTTTTTTATCAAATAATAGAGCATCGTCATAAAAAGCTATATTATAAATCCTATTTCTGATAAAAAAATTTATTTCATCTTCTAAATAATTTATATCAATTTTATAAAATTCTCTATTTATTATTTTTGAAGCACAATATTTGCAATTAAATGGACAACCAACAGTTGTTCTTATAATTCCATAATTTAATTTTTTATAAACTTCCCATAATGGAAAAATAACTTTGTCAAGGTTAATATCATTATAATTTTTGCAATTACTAAATAAACATTTTTTATTTTCTAAATATTTATTAAGATTATTTAATTGTTTTTCATTAACTAATTTATTATTAATAAGAAAAATTAAAAAAGAATTTAAATTTTCAGGAGCAATACCATCAATTAAATTAACTAAATTCCCATAATTTAATATTATATCACCTTTATATAAAATTGAAAATAAACCACCTATATATATTTTAGAATTTTTAGAGTGCTTTCTTAAAATTGGAACAATTTCATAAATTATATTATAATGAAAAGAAAAATTAATATTAACGAAAATATAACCAAACTCATCATTATTATATAATAAATCTGTCATATCTTCATTAGATAAACCAAACCTAAAATATTTTTTCCCTGTTACCTTAAGTACTTCGGGTAATTCTATTTCATATTTGTAAAACTTTCCAGTCCCATCCTCTTTGGTTTTCCCTTTTATATACAAATCTCTATTATTAAAATATTTTAAGTTTTTATCAAGACAATCTATAAAAACAAAATCTATATTCAAAATTTCAAGTAATTTAGCTAATTTAAGCATCCCATATGGTTTTGAGAATAAATCATATTGGGAAAAGTCATTGACTGGTGGGTTAAATAGCAATATTCTATTATTTGTCATAAAACCAACATTATTTAAAAAAGTAGGATTATAAAATTATTTTGAAATAAATTTGAAACTTTAAAAATTATTAAAATAAAAAAAAATTAAAATTAGATATTTAATAAATTAATTATATTATAAATTTTTTGGTTATTAGAATTATTTATTAAATAAAAATCTTTTTATATTTTTGTAAAAGATCATTATAAACTTTCCAAGCATATTCAATATATTTCAAATGCTTTTCACTTATTTCTTTTAATTTTTTAACAGGATTACCAGCATAAATAAAGCCACCCTCAAGTTCAATGTTTTGAGGAACAATAGATCCTGCTGCAATTATAGTATTTTTATTAATTTTACAATTATTTAATAAAATAGAGCCCATCCCAATTATAACATTATCATCGATCTCACTCCCATGTATTGTACAATTATGACCAATAGTAACAAACTTGCCAATTTTAACTTTAATATCTTTATCCGTATGAACTATAGTGCCATCTTGGATATTAGAAAAGCTATCAATAAAAATAGAATCTAAATCTCCTCTCAAAATACAATTAAATAAAATGATTACATTGTCATTTATTTTAACATCACCAATTATAAAGGATCCTGGCAAAACTAAACTATATTCGTTAATAGAAGGAATTTTACCATCTATTTCAATAATGTTTTTTATGTAATATTTATTATTATCCACATTCACAACTTAAAAAATATTAAAATATCAAATAAATATTTTAACTAAAAAATAATGCATCTATATCGAGAGTTACTATTACCTGATTATCAATTTTAACAAAACCTTTTATAAACTTATCACCTACAAACCTCAATAATTTTGGGGCTTCCTCATATTGATTTTCATCAAGATATGTAACTTTAACGATTTTTTCTACAATTATTCCACCTAAGCCCTCTTTCATATTACAAACAATAATATTGCCATATTGATTATTTTCGTTTATCAAATTTTTTCTATTTTTTATTTTAGAATCTTCTTTTTCACTATTTATAACAGATGTATCTGCATTGTTTTTATTTTCATCTACTAACTTTTCAGAAACTGATTTAGTTAAATCTTCTATAGTAATATTCTCAATTTCAAGTCTTTTTTGTAAATTTATTATTGGAATAATTTCACCTCTTAAATTCAAAAGCCCTTCAATATAAATATTTGAGTTTGGTAATTTTCTTATTCTAAATGTATCAAGTATCTCTTTTACATCCATAATATCTATACCAAAGTACTTTCCTGCAAGTTCAAATATTAAAACTTGTTTTTTTAAAAAAGCTTTTTCTTTTTTAATTATATTTGTATCAACAGCAAGGTCTTGTATTTCACTAATACTTGATACATTTTTAATATTTTTTTCCATAAATATCTCTTAACTATTATATTATTATTTGCTATTATTTAGTAAAAAATTTATTTCTATGGATTTTTTTGTTCATTATTTTGCTCAGTATTACCTTCGTTTGAATTTTCTTTTTTTTGCTCTATATTTGGGTTTGCTTTTATAATTGAGTTATTTTCCTGTGCTTTTTCTTGAGCTTCAATCTTTTTAAGTTTTTCCCTTTGTAATTTGCCCATTCTATTATATGAAAATGATAGTAAAAAAACAACAATAAAAAATATTATACCAATTATTGTAGTTATTCTATTAAATATAGAAGATGATTGTACTCCAAAAGGATTACCACCACCTCCAAACATATCTAAGTGTCCTTCTCTTTGAGATTGAACAAGAACTGAAAGAATCAGAAGTATTGCAAATACAAAAAATAGAATCAATAAAAGTGTTACCATTAATATATCCTCCATCTTTTATAATTTTTATATATTTAATTTAAAATTCAATAATAAACTTAATAAAAAATTCATAATTAAATATTTTTTAACAGCCTGAACCTTTAAATCTTAAGATTCTAGCAAACTGTTCATAAATAATTGATGCACCCCCTACTAATACACCATCTATTTGTGAAACAATCATAAAAGAGTCTATGTTATCAGGCTTAACAGATCCTCCATACAATATTCTTATTTCATTTGCAAAATCTTCACTATATTTATCTTTAATAATTTCTCTTATAAATTTATGCATCTGATATGCATCTTTGGGTTCAGCATTTTTACCAGTGCCAATAGCCCAAACTGGTTCATAAGCAATTACAAGCTTTGATGGGTCAGATATTTCAACTTCTTCTAAAGCTTGTAATACTTGATTCTTAACAACTTCAAAATGAATATTTTTTTCTCTTTCTTCTATCAATTCTCCAACACATAAAATAGGAATTAAACCTTCAAACAAAGCTTTCTTTACTTTCTTATTTATAAGATCATCTTTTTCATTAAAAATATGTCTTCTTTCAGAATGTCCTATAATAACATAAGTAACACCATAATCTTTAAGCATTTTAGGCGATATCTCACCAGTAAATGCTCCTCTATCTTCATAATACATATTTTGAGCACCTAATTTTATCTGAGAATTTTTAATAATATTTGATACCACTGGTATATTAATAAATGGTGGACAAAGTAAAATCTCATTTTTATACTGTTTGAATTCATTTAATATTTTTTCTGCAAGTTCAATAGATTCCTCTTTATTTAAATTCATCTTCCAGTTACCAGCAATTAATTTCATTATTCATCCTTTTATGATTTCTAAAATAATAATCTATTATATTATTTTACAATGTATAATTTTACTCAAAAATTTCAATCCCAGGTAATTTTTTACCTTCAATATATTCAAGAGAAGCTCCTCCACCTGTTGATATGTGAGAAAACCCTTTTTCAACTTTAGCTTGATTTACAGCAGCAACAGAATCCCCACCTCCTACCACTTTAAATGCTTTTATTTTCGCTATGCCTTTTGCTATTTCCATAGTTCCCTTAGCAAATTCTTTTCTCTCAAAAATACCTACAGGTCCATTCCAAAAAATGACTTTACCTTTTTTCAAATATTTCAAAAACTCTTTAATTGTTTTTGGACCAATATCAACTCCAATAAAGTTAGATGGAATTTCAACACCTGGAGTTTTCACAATTTTCTTAAAGTTTTCAACATCATCAACTACTATATGATCACATGGTAAAATAATTTCTACATTTTTTTGATTAGCTACAGAAAATAGTTCATTTACAAACACAAGTTTATCATTTTCAACAAGAGATTTTCCTACTTCTAAACCTTTAGCTTTTAAGAAAGTATAAGCCATAGCCCCACCAATAATTAAAACATTTACTTTATTTATTAAACTTTTTAAGACATCTATTTTAGATGATACTTTCGAACCTCCAATTAGAGCAACTAGAGGGGTCTCTTTTGCATGAAGAACATAATTTAAGCTATCAACTTCTTCCTTGATTAAATAACCATAATAAAAAGGAATAAATTTAGCTATACCTGTTATTGAAGCATGAGCTCGATGGATAGCACCGAAAGCATCTGAAACATAAACATCAGCAAGTGATGCTAACTTTTTAGCAAATTCTTCATCATTTTCTTCTTCTTCTTTATAAAATCTTAAATTCTCAAGAATAGCTATATCTTTATTGTTCATCTTATTTATCTGTTCTTTAACATGATCACCAATACAATCATCAATAAAAATAACTTTATTATAATTTATATTATTTTCTTTCAATAATCTTTCAAGTACATCTTTAATAGGTTCAAGTGAATCTTTTTTACTTTTTTCTTTAGGTCTTCCTTTATGTGAAATTAATATAACTTTAGCATTGTTTTTAAGAAGAAATTCAATTGTTTTTAATGATTTCAAAATTCTGGTTTCATCTGTAACTTTATTATCTTTATCTGTTGGAACATTATAATCAACTCTAACTATAACTCTTTTATTAAAAAATTCACCATTTTCAATAAAGTATTTTTGATTTAATATCATACTTTCTCCTTCATAATATTTTATAAGTAAAAAAGTGATAGAAATAAAATCAAATAAAGTAATTTTTTTTATTTAAATAAATATATAAAATAATTTAAAAAAAAGTTATAAAATTTTTTATGAATAATAAATTATTTAAAAAAGTTTTGAGCAAGATCAACTACTCTGTTTGAATAACCAAATTCATTATCATACCATGCTAAAATTCTAACCATTTTTCCCATAACTTTAGTCTGTTCTGCATCAAATATACAAGAATAGGTTGTACCAACAATATCTGATGATACTATAGGATCTTCTGTATAGTAAACTATACCTTTATAAGCCCCTTCCGCTGCTTTTTTAATAGTTTCGTTAATTTTCTCTTTTGTAACTTCAGAATTTGTTATAAAAACAAAATCTGATGCAGAACCATCTGTTACAGGTACTCTTGTAGCTACTCCATCAAGCTTACCTTTCATTTTAGGATATACTAGAGCAACTGCTTTAGCAGCACCAGTTGAGGTTGGAATAATATTTGCAGCTGCAGTTCTTGCTCTCCTTAAATCTTTATGAGGAAGATCTAAAACTCTTTGATCATTTGTATAAGCATGAATAGTATTCAACCATCCCTGTTCAATTCCAAATGCTTCATCAAGGATTTTAACAATAGGTGCTATACAATTAGTAGTACATGATGCATTTGACAATATTTTATCAGTAGGCAAAATATCTTTATCATTTACACCAACTACTATAGTTTTAACATCATCTTTAGCAGGAGCAGTTAAAATAACTTTCTCAGCTCCAGCTTTTATATGCTTTTCAAGTTCAGTTGATTTAGTCCAAACACCAGTAGACTCAATAACATATTTTATTCCTAAATCTTTATATGGTAAATTCTCTGGATCTTTTTCAGCAGTAACTCTGATTTTTTTACCATTAACAATAATATTATTGTCATCATAAGAAACTTCACCTTTAAATCTTCCATGAACAGAGTCATACTTTAGTAAGTGAGCTAATGTTTTTGTATCTGTTAAATCATTAATTAAACCTATATCAAAACCTCCTTTTTCTATCATTATTCTAAAAACCAATCTTCCTATTCTTCCAAAACCATTTATAGCTAATTTTGACATAAAAATACCTCCATAATTACTATCTTATTCTTAAAAAAATTATATTAATTTTTTGGTTTTGTCAATATAAATAATCATTAATTTTATAACTACTTTATTAAAAACATTACTTTTATAAAGTTGCTATTTATATAAAATTTTGACCATATCAAAATAATTATTAATTAATATTATATTAAATTCTCCTATTTATTTTCATCTTCAGAAGTTTTCAGTATCTTAACAAAAGCATCTTGAGGTATATCGACTTTTCCAAATCTTTTTAATTTTTTCTTTCCTTCCTTTTGTTTTTCAAGTAATTTTCTTTTTCTTGTTATATCTCCTCCATAACACTTTGCAAGAACATCTTTTCTAAATGCTGAAATAGTTTCTCTTGCAATTATTTTATTTCCTATTGCAGCTTGCAAGGCTACTGGAAATTGTTGTCTTGGAATTATATCTTTTAGTCTTTCAACAATCTGTCTTCCTTTATACACAGCACTTCCTTCATAAACAATCTGAGAAAAAGCATCTATCTTTTCATGAGCCACCAAAATATCAAGTTTAACAAGCTTGCTTTCTTTATAACCAATTATATGATAATCTAATGAAGCATATCCTTTAGAAATAGATTTTAACCTATCATAAAAATTATAAATTATTTCTGCTAAAGGGATCTCATATTCAAGAAGAACTCTTTTAGAATCAATATAGGTTATCCCAATTTGCACCCCTCTAGCTGACTCAGCTAAACTTATACAATTTCCTATATATTCAGAAGTAACAACTATCTCAGCTTTAACATAAGGTTCATAGGTCTCTTCTATTTCAACAGGATCTGGAAATTTTATTGGATTATCAATAAATATTACTTCTTCAGAATTTTTTAACTTTACTTTATATGTTACAGAAGGAGCAGTTAAAATTACATCTATGTTATGTTCCCTCGAAAGTCTTTCTGTAAATACTTCTAAGTGAAGCATCCCCAGAAAACCACATCTAAAGCCAAATCCTAAAGCGAGAGAATTATCTTTTTCATAAATCAATGCTGGGTCATTTAATTTAAGTTTTTCCATTGCAAAACTTAAAGCTTCAAACTCATCTGGATCAACTGGGAAAACAGATGAAAAAACATAAGGTTTTACCTCTTTATAACCTTCAAGTGGTTCTAAAGCTTTATTATAAAAAGTAGTTACAGTATCTCCTATTCTTGCATCTGATATATTTTTTATGGAAGCTGTAAAATATCCTACCTCACCTGTTTGGAGTTTTTCACATGGTTTAAATTTTAACTGTATATAACCAACTTCCTCTACCTTAAATATTTTTTCCTCTTTAGACATAAAAATAATTTCATCTCCTACTTTAAGCTCACCATCAAACAACCTAACATAAACTATAACACCTTTATAATTGTCATAAATAGCATCAAAAACTAACGCTTTTAAAGGATTTTTTTCATCACCCCGAGGAGGAGGAATTCTTTTTACTATTTCATCAAGTAAAATATCAATGTTCGTACCGTTTTTTGCTGATATTAATAAAACTTCTTCTTTTTTATAACCAAACTCATTATTTAATTCCTCCAAACACATATTAATATCAGCATTTGGAAGATCAATCTTATTAATGACAGGTATAATTTCTAAATTTTCATTAAAAGCAAGATAAAAATTTGAAAGAGTTTGAGCTTCTATACCCTGTGATGCATCAACAACTAATATTGCCCCCTCACATGCTTTTAATGCTCTTGAAACTTCATAAGTAAAATCTACATGACCTGGGGTGTCTATTAAATTCAAAATATAATCTTTACCATCAAAATTATGAGTAAGTCTCACAGTTTGTGATTTAATGGTTATACCCCTCTCTTTTTCTATTTCCATGGTATCAAGTATCTGTTTATGTTTTTCTTTTTCTTCTTTAGGTAAAAGACCAGTCCACTCAATAAGTCTATCAGCCAAAGTTGTTTTACCATGATCTATATGAGCAATAATACAAAAATTTCTTATATTCTTCATTTTAAATTACCACTATTATTTTTATTATAATTAGTAAAATATTAAATAAAATAATTTTACCTAAATCAAATTATATAATTTATTAGAAAAATCAATATAAATAAAAAAGGTCATCCTCCTTAAAAATTGGGAGAATGACCTTTTTAAGAAATTATTATAATATTTTTTCTTATTTATTTAATTTTTCAAATTTTAAATAAAAATTATTCTTTTTATAATTTTTTATAAAACTAAATTTTTAATTTTATTTATAAACTAGAAAGAAAGTTGTGCATTAACAGTATAAGATATGGATGGCTTATATCCACCTTGTCCATCTGGGACAAAGAATACATTATAACCAATTATTATAGCTATGCCTTTATCAACTTCATATCCAATTTTTAAATAAACAAACAGATTATCTGTAAAATTCTCAAAAGGCTTTGGAACAAATACATTCCAATTAACTTTTTTTACTGATAATTCACCAAATACTTTTGGAATAAGATCTTTTTCAAGTATTAATCCCAATATCATTGTATCTCCTAATACGCCAATAAATGAAGAAGGTAAAGTGAAGTAATGAACATATGATACATCGCCATGAATTTTCTTTAATACATTAATAGTTAAATTAAAGTAAAATCCAGAAATTATAGTTTCAATATTAGTTGGATTTATAATTTTATTTTTATAGTAAAGATAAATATTCTCCTTATTTATATCATATAAATTATTAAACATTTGAGGTAGGAAGTCATTATAAATCATTCTATATTCTGCTCTGTAGGTACCAAAAAAATAAGATCCTCTAACTCCAGCAAAAACACCAAATCCTTTTAAAATACCAATTTCTCCATTTTTTCTTATGTAATAATTGGTACCTATATCACCAAATAAGAATAATGAAAAGAAATTATTATTTGGGATTACAGGTAAAATTAATCCAGCAGCAACACCACCTATAACAGGATTATTATTTGTTGAGTCGTATAAAGGCTCAAGATCTCCTATAACCTCTATTCCTACTTGCAATGGAAACTGTTTTTTAAATGGTTTTAATGCTGGCCTTAATCCTACTACAGAAGGTTTCAATATATTATTAGTCATAATATCCATAGCAAAAACTTCTGATTCAAATTTTAACTGAACACCCAAATATCTTATAGCTGGAAAATTAATCATATTTGAATAATAATACATATTTAAACCATTTCCTATTATAAAATCATCAATGCTTCCAATCTTAAAATAAAATGGATCATCATGCTCATTTATCCTTAAATATTTAATTTTAGTCACAATACTATAAAGTGTTTTAAATGTATCTTGATAAGAAGCAAAACTAAATATGTATTCATTATAATTATACCAATTTTTTGGTTCAAAAAGTCCACCTTTTGCTGGATCAAATATTATTGGAGCATAAATTCCAATACCAACATTCCCAAGAGCAAATTCAGTATTTATAGTAAAAAGTGACCATATCTTACCATCAATTACTATTGTTCCAAAATCTCCAATCATATTTAAATTTTTTTCTAACCATTCTTCAAAAGCTGATTTTACTTTCTTCTCAGTTTCCTTTTTTACCTGTTCCTTTTTTTGCTCAGGTATTTGAACAGTTTGAGTTTGTCCAGTTGTTGTATCTATAGATTCTACAGGTTCAGGAGAATCAGTTTTCATATTTTGTAAAAAGTTGTTTTTAACATCTTCTGGAATATTAACTACTTGAGACATTGTTTGTCCAATTATTGATGCCATTTTACCAGCTTCAACCATTATCTGGTTTGTTAATGATGGTCCAAATGCTACTAAACCTTTAAATACATAAAGATCAGTTTTACCATTTTGTGGATCTACTGAAATACCAAGGTCTGTCCCTCTAACAGATGCTACTCCATTTGGAGTATTGATTTGAAAAGTTGAATCTTGACCTTTAACTTTTGCAACAATAGCTCTTACAGTTCCTGCAACAATATTAAAAACTGATTTTTTTGTTTTCTTATTTTGATCAATAATCTCTTGTAATTCTTTAATCTCAAAAATAGATTTTTCTGCAATCTTAATTACAGTACCATCATCAAAAACAAGCTCTACTGAAGATTGAGCTTTTGTTTCAACTTTATAATTAGCATATAAAAGCATATCTACTTTAGCAGTTATAGGTTGTGCTAAGGGATTACTCATATCATATATGAGAACTTCTCCTACTGGGTAAACTATCTTAACAGCAACCTTTTTAGTTTGCCCCTGTGAAGAAGTAGATTGCTTTTCTTGTGAGTATATAGTAATATTAATTGTAGTTACAAACAAAAATATAAGCAAAATCATTAATATTATTTTTCTCATTTTAAACCCCCTATTAACTATCTAATTTATATAATTTTATTTTTATTAATTTATTATATGTTTTATTATATTTAGAATTGTATTCCAGTAGTAAAATAGCTTGTTGAAACTCTCACTACCTGCCCATTTTCAATTTTATATTTAATTTCATAAATTAAAGAAATAGAAGAAGTTCCAGAACCTGGAATAAGCTTAATTTCCATTTTTAAATAAGAATTCAAAAGAGCTTGAGGATTACTCCAATTAAAAATATCTCCAAATTTTTCAATGTTTCCCCTAATCATGTATAGATTAAAAGAAAGGAAAGGTATAATTCCTTGATTTAAACCAATCGCTCCAATAAAATAAGGTTTGATTGTTGAAGAACCAAAAGGACCAGAGTATTCAGCATAAGTATATACAATTTCTTGTAAGATGTTCAAAAAAGCAAAAATTCTCCATCCAGTATAGCCTGGAATCAAATCAAGTGTACTATATTTTGTGTTTCTAATATCTTTATTTTCATAAAGTAAATCAAAATATGGTGCTGTAAATTTATCTTTATAGCTTAATATTTCAGCACCCAAACCTATAATTTTGAAAAATATCGAATGAATACCTGTTTTCAATCCAGATCCTTTACCCTTTATAGAAGCAATGTCAAAAAAATATAATGCACTTATAGATTCATTATTTATTAAAGGGATTTCAAAATCCAAGCCTGTTATTGAAACAACATCTGTAGGGGAACTAGAATCTGAATATGGAGCAGTTGATAGAGGATCAGTATCAGATACTATTGAAAAACCAACTTTAAATTGATTAATAATTGGGATCTGTAAAAATAAGAGCGGTCTTACATAGAATCTAAATCCTATTATATCAATGTCCTTTATATCATCAATAAATGATTCAAATCCGATATATGGGAAATTAAATAGAGCCCCATCTAAATCAAAAGCAAAACCAGTTTTTCTTATTTCTGGGAAATATAATCCATTTGAATAATTCTGCATAATAAGACCATGCCCTAAAGTAGCATCTTCTATAACACCTATTTTAGCATAAATTGGCTCTCCCTTAAAACCATATTGAACAAATAATATTTTATTCATCCAGTCTTGCCATGTCGACCAACCAACATATTTATCATTCTCTTTTCTTAAATTACCATTAGAATCTAATTCAAAATATAAATCAAACCCAAAAGATATTTTTCCAAATGTAAAAGTAGGTCTTAAAGATATTGTAAAATATGTTATACCATTTATAACTGAATTTCCAAAAAACATATTAAATTTAAAAAAATCTTTGTTATTATCCTGATTTTCTTGTGCAAAAATATTCAAACTAAAAAATAGTAAACATATTAAAACTACAATAAAAAAATAATTTAATCTTTTTCTTATAAATATCATATTCTCTCCTTAAAAATTATTTCTAATAATAAAAAATTTTTTCTTTTATAATAATTTTAGCATAATTTTTTTAAAAAACAATAAAAAAATTAAAAATATAACTATTGTAGTCTTTATAATACCAACAGTTATAAATTTTATATATTTAATAATTAGGAAAAGTTAACCACTTAGTATTATAATAATACAAACTCAAAACAAATAATTATATTTGATTTTAGATAGTATAACAAAAAAAGATAAATAAGATAATTAATATAAGATTTAAATAATGTACTCTAAGATTTTTTATGATGATAAAGCTTTTTTTATAGCAGATAACATTCTTTCATTTTTATAAGGTTTAACAATAAAATCTTTAACACCAGCTTTTATTGCTTCAATAATTAACAACTGTTGACCTAAAGCTGAACAAATGATAATTTTTGCATTTGGATCAAACTCAAATATTTTTTTCATAGCTTCAAGGCCATTCATATATGGCATTGTTATATCTAGAATAATAATATCAGGTCTTAACTCTTTATATTTTTGAACGGCTGTTATACCATCTGCTGCTTCCCCTACAATTTCATAACCTTCTTTTTCCAAAAGATCTTTTTGCATCATTCTTACAAATGATAAATCATCGGCTAAAAGAATCCTAGCTCCCATTAAAACCCCCAAATTATTGAAATAAATATCCTCATTTATCTTTAATATAAATTAATATATTTATAAAATTTTTCAAGTAATTTCATTAATATAAATTTCTTTAATTTTTTCTTTATCTTCTACATTATTATTCTTTAATTTATTTAATTGTTTTTCATTTTCTTTTTTTATTTCTAACTTTTCTTTTTTTTCTGCTTTTTCTTTATCTTCATTCTTATTTTCTATATTATTTATTTTATAATTATCTACATCTGATTTATTTATAATTTTTTCACCCTCTTTAACTATATTATCATGAAACCCTACAAAATCAACATTTTCAGAAATCATTTCAAATAATCTTGCATTTTTTTCTATATACTCTCTCACAATTTCTGGAATATTTAGTACTAAGGCAATGGACCCATCACCTAAAAGACCAACTCCTGATATACCTTTAACCTTCTCAAAAATATTATCTAATGGCTGCAATACAATATCTTGTTCTCCTATAAGTTCATCTATTACAATACATATCTTTTTTTCATTAAATTTAACAATTACGATGTAAACTAAATCATCAATTGATTTATAATGTTTACCCTTTCCAACAAGATCTGATAAAAAAATGACAGAGTAAATTTCACCTCTATATCTAATAATATCGTATTCTTCCAATTTTTCAATTGAAGATATTGAGACTCTGTCAGTTTGATCAATTGTATAGATTGGAATAGCAAAATAATCATTTAATGATTTTACAAGTAAAATTTCAAGAATAGTTAAAGATAAAGGTAAAATAATTCGAATATTTGTTCCAACGCTCTTTTCTGAATTTATTTCAACTTTTCCCCTTAATTTTTCTACCATCTCCTTTACAACATCAAGACCTACCCCTCTCCCTGATAACTCTGTTACTTTATCTTTAGTGGAAAAACCAGGCAAAAATAAGAATGAATAAAGCATATTATCATGAACTGGTTCAAATTCTGATATTAGACCCATTTTTATAGCTTTTTCTCTAATCTTTTCTTTATCAATCCCTCTTCCATCATCAGATACTTCTATAATGATATTAGAACCTTCCTGGTAAGCTGCAAGTTTTACATTTCCTTCTGGGGTTTTTCCTAATTTTTTTCTTTCATCTGGATACTCAATACCATGATCAATAGCATTTCTTATAATATGTGTTATTGGATCTTGAATCTCTTCAATAACCTTTTTATCTATTTCAGTATCACCACCTATAATTTCTAAATTAATATCTTTCCCTACTCTCCTTGCTATATCTCTAACAACTCTTGGGAATTTATTAAAAACATTGCTAATCGGTATCATTCTCAAACTCATTATAATATTTTGCATATCATCAGTAATCCTATCTAGCTCTTTCTCCGCTTCCTCCATATAATTAATAATTTCAGAAATATCTTTCCCCGATTTTAAATATTCAATAGCTTGGATAAATTTTGATTTATTAATAATTAATTCTCCAATGTGTCTTGAAAGGGCGTCAAGTCTTTCAATATCAACTCTAATCGAAGTTATAGAAGATTTTTGAATCTTATCAGTTAAAGATTTAACAGAAGTTTCTTGTTCTTCATCGCTTTCATTCAAATTATTTTCATTTCTACTTAATATTTGGGCAGTCTCCTTTTTCTCACTTTCTTGTGTAGAAAATATAATATTATAAATTTTAACATCTTCTATTTCATCAACATTACAAGCTTCTCTAATTAAAGCTTCTTTAACTCCATCTTTAAAGTATTCTATAATGTACAACTTTCTGTAATTATCATCATTATGATCTTTTTCTATATTAGGGAATGTAGCAAGAATTTCCCCAATACCATTTAAATTATTCCAAACAAGGAAAGCTCTTGGGTATTTCATAGGGGAAGATTCAAGAATATAAATTATTAAAAACCTAATATTTTTTTTATCTTTTACTGATAATATATTTGATTTTTGAAATTCATTTAATGAAAAAATTTTTATTAATTCATCAAAAGTATAATTTTCTGTTGAATTTTTTTCCTCAGTTTTTTCCTTATTTTTTTCTTTTTTAGATGCTCCTATTAAATCATCAATACTCATTTCATGAACTTCTAATGAATCACTATCTTCGCTTGAAGTATTTTTATTTTTTTCTTTTACTTCTTTTTCAATATTTTTATATGATTCTATTATAGATTTAAATTTACTAATTAATTTCTCATTTACTGGTAAATCTTCCCACTTTTTAGAAAGATTATTTATCCCCTCATGAATATAATCAATACCTAAAAATAATATATCAAAATCTTTTTTAGAGAGTTGAATATTTTTACTTCTTATTATATCTAATAAATCTTCCATTTTATGTGCTATTTCTGAAATATTACTTAACCCCATTAAACCTGATTCAGACTTTAATGAATGTGTATATCTAAAAAGTTCATTAATTAGTTCTCTATCTTTGGGGTTTTCCTCTAATTCAAGCAAAGAAGAGTTAAGTTTCTCTATCAGCTCTGAAGCCTCATCCAAAAATGCTTTTTTATATTTCTGATCAACTTCCATATATTTACCTTTTATCTTATCATCTTTTTTAAAGAATTTTTATTATGTTATAAATAATATTTATTCAATTTTTATAATAATTAATCAATAACATTTTTCAACACCAGAAAACAACCTCGATAAAACATTTCCTGTTTGAAGATCAAATATAATTGTTCTTCCTAAATCTCCAAATACATCTTCAGCAATTATTTTTATATTAAATTTTTTTAACATTTTTCTTGCCATTTCAACATTCATTTTACCAATATCTGGTAATATTCCAGCAGTATCAGAAAAATATATTTTTGCTCCACCAAATATTTTAGCTTGCAAATCACATGAAGATATTTTTAATTTTTCAAAATTTTTTATCATCCTTTCTATAGATGTATCGACAAATTTAAACTCATTTATTATATTTGAATGTTTTTGAGGAAGCATAGCATGAGCTAAAGCTCCTATTTTCAGTCTCGGATAATAAACACAAATCCCTACACAACTACCCAAAACAGTTTTAAGTTTTTCTGGAGATTTTCCAAATTTCATATCAGCAATACCTACATGGACAAGATAAACATCATTAATAATAATTTTTTTTTCTAAATCCATTTATTACCTATTAATTAAAATTTTTATTTATATAATTTTTATTAAATATTGAAATATTTATAAACTAAATTTATCATTTTTTCAAAATATATTTATAAAAATTATTTTATTGTTCACCTTTTATTTGCTCAAAACATTTTATTTCTTTAGGTAGATAAATAAATAAACCCTCAATATTCTCATTTTCAATGTAAAATTTAGCAGAAAAGAGTTTAATAATATCTGTATTTTCAATTATATCATAAACAAATTCATTAATTATAGCATATTTATAAGAAAAAGATATCATTGGAATTGATAACATTATAGGTTTTTGAATTAAATCAGAAATAGAAGAAATAAATGTTGAAATAAATATTTGAGCTAAATTTTCTATCGAACCTCTTGCTATGTCTCTTAGATGCCCATTTTTATCAACAATATTATATTTAGACTTTCCTGTTAATTTTTTAACAATATTTTCTCCACTCTCTTTTGAAACAATAAATATTATTTTCCCTGGGATTTCATTTTCTACATTTATCAAAACACAAATTACTTCTTCATTTTCATTACCTACAAAAACTGGAATTTCATTAATTTCTAATGAAAATATTTTAAACTCAGAAAAAACAACTTGATGATTAAAAAATTCTTCAAGTTTAGTTGATGTTTCTAAAGATGCTTTTTTGAGTACTTCATTTAATGAATTAAAAATATAATTCTCATTTTTTTCCTGTTTATTTTTTTTACCAAATAATGGCATAATTAACCCTTAAATAACTAATTAAAATAATTTATTTTATTCCTTATAATATACAGTACAATCATCAATTCTTAAATATTTAAAATCAGTTTTTATAACATATAAAGTTTCCGCATGGCCTAAAAAAAGAAAACCCCCTCTATTTAGAGACTCATAAAACTTATCAACAACATACTTTTGAGTCTCTCTATTAAAATATATCATAACATTTCTACAAAAAACAATATCAATATCATTAATATATTTATCAATAAGTAAATTATGTTGAAAAAACTTAACACTATTTTTTATTTGGCTTTTAATAATGTAATTATTTTCATCTATTTTATTAAAATATTCATTTATTATTTCCTGCTCAGTTCCTCTTAATTTTCTATCATTATACACACCATTTTTGGCATCTTCAAGAACCTTTGTATTTATATCTGTAGCATATATTTCAACTCTGTAAAGACTTTTTATCTGATCACATGCAATTGCTATTGAATAAGGCTCTTCACCAGTAGAACATCCTGCAGACCAAATTTTAATTTTTTCTTTTTTCTTAAAAAGAAGAGGTAATATACGATTTTTCAAGACCTCTATTTGGTTATTACTTCTGAAAAAATAAGTTTCATTTGTTGATATAGAGTTTATAAATTCAGATATTTCTTCAGGATGAATTATTAAATATTTATAATAATCTTCATAAGAGCTAAGATTTAAAATTTTTAACCTTTTTCTCAACCTATTAGCAACTAATAATTTTTTAGATTGTTTTAAATATATACCAGCTCTTTGATATGCAAGTTTTGAAAACTCATTAAAAAGCTCATCGGACAAATTTTCATAATTAATATTTACTAAATCACCTTCCAACAATTTCCTCATTTTTGTCTGCGAATAATATTTTTTCAATATTTAATATTATAACTAATTTTTCTTTTATCTTACCAATACCATAAATAAACTCAGATTTTAAACCAGATACAGTAGGTAAAGTTGGCTCAATTTCTTCTGGTTTTAAGGTAACTACTTCTGAAACCGAGTCTACTATAAATCCAAATTTCCTATTTTCCAGTCCAACTATTATAATTTTAGTTTTATTAGTTATTTGGGCATCTTTAATACCAAATCTTTTTCTTAAGTCTATTACTGGAATTACATTACCTCTTAAGTTAATAATCCCTTCTACAAAAGCAGGGGAATTAGGTATTGTTGTAGGTGTCATATATTTCTCTATATAAAATACATTCTCTATAGGAATAGCATAAATAACAGTCCCAACATTAAATAAAATTATTTGAAATTCTTTTTGCATAAAAGCCATAAATACTCCTATAATTCAAAAATTAAAAATATTTTTCATTTTGATTCATAATAAATTTAAATAATAAAAAAATCAATTTTCATTAATATATAATAATGAAAATCTATATTAAAGCTTTTTTAAGTTCACTAAATATATTTTTAGCTTCTAATTTAATTAATTCATTTTCATCATTTAATAAATTATATATAATTTGTAGTAAAGAATTTGAATCGTATTCTTTAATTGCTTCAATAGCTTTTAATCTAACATCTATATCTTTATCATAAATCAAAGCTTTAATAATTTCTTCGCTTTTTGAACATTTATATTTTAAACATAAATCTATTAATAAAAATTTAACTTCTTTACTTTTACTATCTTTTAAAAAAAATATATCATAAATAATTTTTTTTCCATAAATTTCACTTATAAAATTTAATGTAAAAATTATAACCTCGTAATTCTCCTCCTCTTTTAAAACTTTTATCAAGAAATGATAATTTGAATTCAAATCTTTTTTTATCAAGGCTAAAATTGCTACTTTTTTTACATATGGATTAGTTGATTCTTTTACCCTCCTATACAATTCACTTGATGGTAATTCTAAAGTATATTGATCTACAGAAATTATTTCCTCTTTTGAAAAATTTTGATTCCTTTTAATGTAATTTTTTTTCAACCTAATATTTAATTTTTTAATATAATCAATGATATTAATTGAATTATTTTCTTCTTCAATCATAGTATCATACTTTAACCTTGTTTTTGGATTAGATAATATAGAAAAAGCTTTATTAATTTTTTTAAACATCTCCTCAGCTTCAGGACTTTTATTCAAATCTGGATGATATTTTAAAACTAATTTTCTATACTGTTTTTTAATTTCACTCATAGAAGAATCAGGCCTAACATTTAAAATAGAATAAAAATTTTGACTAAAATCACCCATTAATCCTCCTTGAGCAAACCTTCACTAATAAATTTTTCCTTTTGAAATGATAACTCGTCACAATAATAAACCAAATTATTATAAATATCCTTTAGCTTATTTATATCATCCCCTTCTATATATTTTTCGATATCTTCAAATAAAAAATTTATTTCATTGTACATTTCTTTATCTATATTAATCTGCTTAAGATGCTCTTCCAATTTCTGTTTTAAACTTTTTATTTTTGTTTTTGTTCTAACTATAGATTCAAAATATAAATCCTTATCTTCAAATTCTCTTGCTTTTTCAATGATTTTATCAATTTCTTCTTTAGTTAATTTTCTATATGAATCTATCTTAATAGCTTGCATTGCTTTTGTATCTTCGTCAAAGGCTTTTACTTCAAGCTTCCCATCAACATCAATTGAAAAAATAACTCTAATCTTAGGTTCACCTGCTTTAGCTTCCCTTATATTCTCTAGAGTAAATTTCCCCAGATATATATTTTCAGAACAAACTTTTCTCTCTCCTTGATAAACATTTATTTCTACTGCTTTTTGACCATCTTTTATTGTTGTAAATATTTTACTATTTTCAGCTGGAATTTGAGTATTCCTATTTATTATAGGAACAAATAGATTCCCTTCAACTTCAACTCCTAAAGATATAGGAATCACATCAACAAGTACTACATCCTCTACTTCATGATTTAGTATAGCTCCTTGTATTGAAGCTCCTATTGAAACGCATTCATCAGGTTTTATTGAAAAATCAATCTTATTTCCAAATAGGTTAGATAATCTTTCTTTAACAAGTGGAATGTTTGAAGAACCTCCAACTAATAAAACTTTATCAATAGATGTTAATTCTAAATTTGCATCTAAAATAGCCTTTTCAACAAGTTTTATAGTATAATCTACATGTTGAGAAATCATCTCTTCAAAATCCTTCCTTGTTAGCTCATAATCAAGGTGTAAAGGCCCTTTTTTATTTGCAGATATAAATGGTATAGTTATTCTAACTTTTTCTAAAGTTGATAGAGATATTTTTGCTTTTTCACATTCTTCATATAATTTTTGCATAGCAAATCTATCTTCATGCAAATCAATTCCAGTATCATCAAGAAAATTTTGGCAAACAACTTCAACTATACTCTTATCAAAATCTATTCCTCCAAGTTTATTATCTCCACAAGTAGAAATTACGTTGTAAACTCCTTCTCCAATATCTAATATTGAAACATCAAAAGTTCCACCACCAAAATCATAAACTAAAACAATACCATTAAAATTTTTTTTACTAAGTCCATAAGCAAGACATGAAGCTGTAGGTTCATTTATAATTCTTTTTACTTCAAGTCCTGCTAACTTCCCAGCATCTATCGTTGCTTTTCTTTGATTATCATTAAAATAGGCTGGAACAGTAATAACTGCTTCAAAAATATCTTCTCCTATATAATTTGATGCAGCATCTTTTAAATATTTTAAAATATAAGATGATATTTGTTCAGGTGAATATTCACAATCTCCTATCTTAAAAATATGATTCGTTCCCATTAACCTTTTGACAGATGAAATTGTATTGTCAGGATGCAACAATCTCATATTTTTTGCTCTACTTCCAACGAGAATTTCTCCATTTTCATTAATATATACAACTGATGGAGTAATTTTCTCCCCGAATTCATTCAATATCAACTTAACTTCACCATTATAATAAATTGAAGCAACAGAATTAGTTGTTCCAAGATCAATACCTAGAATTTTTCCCATCTTATCTTCCCTTTTTTAATTTTATAATATTGTATAATAGCTTAATTTCTCCAACTGGTTTATCTAACAATTCAGCGATTTCTTCAAATGATTTACCTAATTTTATTAAAGCATTAACTTCATTTTCTAATTCTATTTTATTATTATCACTATACTTTTTATTTTCTACTTTAGTACCATTTTTAATATAATCTTTACTTCTTCTTTCATTATTATCGAGAAAATTTAAAACCTCATTATTAACTGTTTCCTCTACCTTAAAAAGAGTGTTTTCTTCTAATCCATTTTTCTCATCAAGAATTTCATTTTGCTTTTTTTCTATATTCAAGTCCCAATTTTTTATTTTATTATTATCTAATAAGTTAATAAGGTTAACTTTTTCTGCTTGATTTATAATATTTTTTAGCTCTTTCTCTTTTAATTCAATATTTTTTATCATATCTTCTAAGATTTCTATATACTCATTTGCTTTATTAGAAAATGCCTCAGTTATATCTCTAATTTCCTCAATAATATCAGATTTTAAATACTCTTTTCTTATTTTATTAATTTGATTATAAATTATAAGATAAAAAATTAGTAGAAATATTATCATTATTAAAACATATGTCATATCTTTTTATCTATTATATGCATTTCTTCAGATTTACCATCAAAAAACTTTTCTTTTAATCTATTTTTTATTTCATTTTCAATAAATTTATCTTTATCTTTCCTATTATCTTTATATCCTTCATTTTCATTATCTTTTTTCTCTTTATTCTCTCTTTGCTTACCATTTTTACCATAAGCATTTTCATTTAACAATTTTGAAATTCTATTTTCATAATCAATTATTTTCTCAATCTTTGTAACTTTATCCTTTATTTTATTTATTTGTTCATTTATATTTTCATTTTTAATCTGTTCATTTATTGCTTTTTGAGCAGAAAAATGGCTTATATTTTTGCTTAAATCTTCAATTCTTAAATAAACATTTTGAAAATCAATTGGTCGAATTGGCATTTTAGAGCTTTCCTCTTAAAGACAACATTCTTTTATCAAACAATCTTCTATCAACAGCAGGAGGTTCATAAGGCCCAATCATTACATTATTGTCTTTTTCATAAAATGTTCCAGATCTTAATTCCTGTTCTGCTTTATATTCAGCATTTTTAGTTTTTATTAAAACATTTGGATAACAAATGGATTTAAAACAAACTTTTCCACCTATATCCATCTCTCTTATTTTCTGAATAATTTCTTTTAAATTATCATTTAAATTTATTAAAATTTCATTTAACTCTTTTAATCTTTCGATTTTCTCTTTATATATATTTTGTTTTTCTTCATTCCATTTAGATCTATTTTTTCTTAAATCTTCAAGAGTTGATATATCAAGCTTAATATTAGATATTTCCTCTTCTAGTTTAACTTTTTCATCCATAATTTTTTCATATTCCCTTCTTAATTCAGGTAATATTCCTACCTCTATTATTGTATCAGAATAAGATATATTTCCAAGTGTTTTACAGTTAACTTCAACTCCACACCTTATTACTCCTCCATAGAGTTGAGCTCTCCTTCCAAATAAAACAACACACTCATTTGCATCTATAATAGAATGACCAATATGGTCATCAACTATTACAAATTTCCCAGCTGAAACTTTTGCACTTTCAATAAATTTTGCAAATACACTACCCTCAGTTATTATTTCTGCTTCTTCTTGTCCGTGTATACCTTCAGCTATATAAATATCAGAATCGGAAATAAGTGTGCATTTACCTACTGAACCTCTAACTTCTATTGTTCCTTTACATTTTATAGAAAAACCATCCATTACTGAACCATGAACTACTACAGAACCTACAAAAACAATGTTTCCAACTTTAATATCAACATCTCCTTGAATATGTTTAACAGGTTCTACACAAATCTTATTACCTTTTTTGATAACTTGGCCATCTATAGCAGCTCTTAATTGTAAACCATCAGGGCTTAGTATAGTATTTTCACCTGCTGGAATCTGCTTATCTTGACCAGGTCTTGCCGGCATAATTTTTCCTGTAACAGTATAACCTGCTTCACCTTCAGAAAAAGGTATTTTTTCAACAAGTAGATCGTTTTTTAGCACATTTTGGATTTTTTTATTTATAAGTTTAAAATCAAATTTCCCTTTCTCTATTATTTCTCTATAAGTATTTGTATCACTATTTATATCAAAATGATATTTAAATTGAGCATTTTCTCCATTTATAGGTTTTTTACCTTTAGCAACAATAACATCCTGATAATAAATTTTTTCATCTACCAATTTTTCTATCTCTTCTTTAATTATTCCCTCAACAACTCCATTATTCTTCAATCCTTCAAGTATCTCTTCAGCACTTAATTCAAAACCTCTAGCTTTGGGAGGGAACATTATTACAGAAGCACTCATTTCATCATGTGAAACTTTTATTTGAAATGTTGCAGAAGCTTCATATAAACCATTATATTCGCCAACAACAACATATTCTCCTTTTGCCTCTTCAACCACTTTTCTAATTATTTTTTCATTATAATTTGTTAAATTTTTCGTTTTGATGATATCAATAACCTCATTAAATTTGATAACCTTTCCACCTTTTGCTTTTGGTGGTGTAACTTTAAGTAAAACACCACTTTTACTCAATATTATACTGAATTTACCATCGGGATCAAGAATTTCTTCTACTTTTATTTCTTTAGAAGATAAATCTAACTCTTCAACTCTCTCTTCTATAACTTTTGAAACTTTATAAATCAATATTTTATAAGGTTTTTTATTTAATCCTAAAAAGCCAGTGGAACCATAGTTTATAATTTCATATTCAACTTCGTTTAAAGAAGCGTGTAATTTTTTGCAACCTTCCGATATTGCTTTTTCAAGAGAATAAGCTTCAATAATAATTTTCTTTGATTTCTCTGTAAAATTTAATGTTCTTAATAATTCTTTAAGCTTATCCATAATCTTTCCAATCTATTTGATATAATCAATAATATAAACTAAAATATTATTCTTTATTTTTATCAAGTTCTTTCTCTAAATTAACATTCATATTTAAAAATTTTGCAACTTTTGATCTTAATCTAATAATAGCTTTGGTATGTAATTGAGACACTCTAGACTCAGTTATATCAAGAACTTCTCCTATCTCTTTCAATGTTAATTCTTCATAATAATAAAGTATTAAAACTTTTTTTTCTTTATCTGGCAACTCTTTAATAGCATCAGCAAGCAAATTTGTAATTTCTGTTTTTTCTACTATTCTTTCAGGATTTTTAACTTCAGGAGATTCAACAGTATTGATAAATTCAATAGGTTCTCCATCCCCACTTTGCTTTGAATATAAATCAGATAGAGAAAGTAAAGTTGTTCCATTTGCATCAGTATACCATTTTTGTAATTCTTCATAAGAAATATTTAATTTATTTGCTATTTCTTCATCAGATGGAGGTCTTCCTAATTCTTCTTCCAATTTACTTATAGTTGATTCCAACTGTTTTGTCTTCTGTCTAATTGTTCTTGGAATCCAGTCTAAATTTCTTAATTCATCGTAAATAGAACCCATAATTCTTGTTGTAGCATAAGTATTAAACTTTATCTTTTTAGATGGATCATATTTTTCAATAGCATCAAGTAATCCAATTGTTCCAAATCCTAATAAATCATCAAATTCAACTGCTCCTTTAATTTTATATGAAATTTTACCTGCTATATGCTTTACAAGAGGTGCATACTTTATCACAAAATATTCTCTAATTTTTTCATTTCCAGTATTTTTATACTCAAGCCATAATTCTTCTTCAGTTTTATTTTCAAACACTATACCCCTCCTATGTGAAAAAATAAAGTTTAACTTAAAAGGATTAAAATAACCAAAGCAATAATCAAAATAATAATAGCAATAAAAATAAAGCCTGTTGATAAATTTAGCCCTCTTGATTTAATATTTTTTGTAGGTTTATTAATTTTTGAATAATCAATATTAGCATATTCTCCATCAACTTTTATATCAGTACCACATATTAATTTTCCTGTTATTCCTGGCCCAAATTCAACTATTATTTTGTATAAATCATCATCAAGTTTTTCTTTTGATAAAATTTTAGCAAGTATTGGTTGAAAATTCCCATTCTCATCTATACCATTCATTAATTTAGTTAAAAAAGTTGCTATTTCTCTTTGATCAATTATTTTAACCTTTATAGAGTCTCCAACATTAAAAAGACTAATACTTGACCCCCTAACTGGAGAATAAAATGGTTCACATTCAAGTTGGATAATATTTATTCCTTTAGTATCATTAGATATATTATTTTTATTTTTTTCATCTGAATTTTCTGATAAATCTTCACGTTCTATTTCCTCATCAAAATATTTATTCTTACATTTAATCATACTAAAAATATCAATATTTTGTAAGTCAATTTTAACAATAACATTTGTTTCACCAAAGAATTTCTCAAAAATATTAGTAAAAAGAATAATTTGTTTTTCTTCAAATTTTTTATCGCTCATATATTTTATATCATCATAAATTTTAAAGTTTCCATTTTTCACATAACTTTTAATAAATTCAAATAGTTCAGTCTCCATTTTATTTTCATGCAACAAGGAGAGTCTTAAATTTTCTATAGTTTCAATAACATTTTGATAATCATCTTTAATATTAATATTAAATGCAGAAGCATCTTTTGTTATCAAAATAAAAGAGCTATCCTCTATATTACATATTTTCCTATTATAAAATAGAACCATATCAACATAAATATTATTTAAATTACATGAAGCTTTCAATTTAATTACAGCAATATCCTTATCTATTGAATCTATTATCTTCAATGCTGCTTCTTCATCTCCACCAGTAAAAATTAGTAAAAGTTTTGCAAATTTTTTGTCTATATTTCTCTTATTAACCAGTGAATCAATCTTTGATTCCTCCATATTAATCCTCTTTGTCCTCCATCATCATATTTTTAATAACCTTTGCAATTTTCTCTGGTTTATTTTCTATTTTCTTTTTATTTTTTAAATAAATATAATCCTGATCAATAGATTCTATATCACTATTAACAATAGAAGAAGAGGAAGTAGAACTTATTAATGTTTTTTCTGAATCACCAATAGATACCTCCTTTAAATCATCATCAGAATGGATAATTTTTGGTTCATTTAAATTAATATTATTATCTATTATTACTTTATTTTCTTTAACTTCCCCCTCAAGTGAAGTTATTTCATCTTTATCAGGAAAATTTTTATATTCAAAAGATCTGAAATTATTAGATTCATCAATAATATCTTCTTGATTTTCTTGTTTCTCCAAACTACTAAAAATTGAAGAATAATTTATATCTTCTTCTTCTTCTTTAACATCTTCCTCTAATTTGCTTTTCTCAACAATATCTTCCTTATCTATCTTATTGTCTTCAAAATTACTTCTCAAGTAATCTTCAAAATTTAAGTTAGAATTTTCTGGATTTTCCTCCTTCTTTTTAATATTTATAGCTACATTATTATCAAATGTATCAATAGATATATTTTTATCAATAAAAATAGCTAGAATTATACCAAAAATAGACATTATTATTGTTGAAAATATTGTTCTAATAATAAGTTTAATAAAAGAAACTCCTACAATTAAAGAAGGGAAGAAACTAAAAATAAATCCTATTGTTGTAAAAAATATTATTATATAAATTGTTTTTTTCATAATTCTTTTATAAAACTAAATATTTATTTATTTTCTATAATTTTAAAATAAAAAATAAAAAATTAAACATTTTTATATTTTTTTTATTTAAATAAATTACCGTATGGCAAAATTAATAGCAGGTTTAAATTTTTCAAAAATTAAAATTAAATTTTTTTATTAATAATTATTATAGATTTAACTTACATTTGAATAATTAAAAAATTTTTTTATAAATCCTACAATCCCTTTACCTTCAACATTATTTATATGTTCCAGTTGAGAAACAACATGATATATAGAAAGGGAAGCTTTTGATTTAGGATTAAGAACAAGAAATGGTTTTTGCAGTTTTACAGCTTTTTCAACAATTTCATCATCCATAATGTAACCTAAATTTTCAACTTTTATCGATAAGAATTGAAAAGCAATATTTATAATTCTTTCTGCAACTTTTTTCCCTTCTGCTATAGTTTTACATTTATTTATTACAAGCTTAATTACTATATCTTTATCGAGAGCATATATAGATTTTATAATACCATAAGCATCAGTAATAGCAGTTGTTTCTGGTGTTGTTACTATTATTGTTTCATCTGAAGCAACTATAAAAGATAAAACATTATTAGAAACACCAGCACCTGTATCAATTATTATTATATCAGCAAAGTTAAGTTCTGATAGTGATTCTATAAAATTTTCTCTTTCATCATCAGGAAGATTTGCAAGTTCTGAAAAACCAGAAGCACCAGCAATTATTTTTATCCCATATTTCGTATCAAGAACTATCTCTTTCATTGTCTTTTTTCTTTTTACAACATGGTAAAGGTTATATTTTGGTATTATTCCAAGTATTACATTAACATTTGCAAGACCAAGATCAGCATCCATCACCAGAACATTTTTCCCATATTGAGCATAAGCTATAGCCAAGTTAACAGCAAAATTAGTTTTGCCAACACCACCTTTTCCAGAAGCTACAGTAATAATCTTAGTTTTACCCTTCTTTTCTTTTTCTTCCATTACTTTTCTTAATTTTTCAGCTTGATCAATCATAAATCCTTTCCCCCTGAAATAAAATATCCATAATTTTCTTTTTATCAGGAACAATTAATGTTTCCAATATATCTTGTCCATTTGTTAAAAAAGAAATAGGCAAATTAAATTTCCACAATGCAGAAACAACTTGCCCTAATGTATTTGTTTCATCAAGTTTTGTAACAATTATCGAATCATAATTTATAAATTTAAATCTTTCTATTATATCTATAATATCGGAATATTTTGTTGTTGCAGAAATAGTTAAAAATATTTTTAATTTCTTTTTTTTAATATCAAGTCTATCTTTAATAATTGCAAGGTGATGATTATCCTTTTGAGAAGTTCCGAGTGTATCAACAAAAATTAAATCTGTATCATCAACTATATTTTTTATTAAGTCATCTTTATTCCTTATTATTTCGCATTTTGTTTTTAAAATCTCAGCATAATTGTTTAAATGATCAACAGCTCCTATTTTATATTGATCAATAGTTAAAAATTTTATGTTCATATCCTTATAAACTCTATACTGAGAAGCTAATTTTACAAGAGTTGTCGTTTTTCCCACACCAGTAGGACCTATTAAAACAATTACATCTCCTTTTTCAAAAGTATTACAACAAATATTAATGTTGTTTTCAATTTCTTCATACACTTTACTTTTTATCACTTCAATAGATTGTGATTCATTAAAAGAAAGAGAATTTCTAAACTTCTCTTTTAAATGATTAATATAATCTTTTGAAAAATCAAAATTAGAAAGAGAATCACAAAATTTATCAATTAATGAAACTCCTTTTTCTTCTAATAAATTAATTTTATTAGTATTTTGAATAATCATTTGAATCTTATTTTCTATATCATTTAATTTTAAGCTAAAAAAATCTTTTAATTCGTTTACTTTTATATCATTTTGATATGTATTCAATATTGAAGATTTATTATCATAAGTGTTAATATTATTATTTAATAATTTAGATTTCTCTTCTATTATATTTTTTACATGTTTATAAAGAATAAGCTTTTGAGATATATTATCTTTATTCTGAGTATATTTAGAATTTATTTTACTAGTATTTTTATCTTCTTCTTTAATCTCTTTTTCATTTACTTCTTCAAATAAGCTATTTTGAGAATCATTTATAGCTGCTTTTTTTCTTTTATAATATCCCCTATTTATTGATTTATTATAAACTTCATCCTCAATACCAACAACAACTGAAAAATATTTTTTCTTCTTTAAAAGCCCTTTCTCTTTTTGTTCAACATTTAATATTAAAACCTCATCACCATATTGAGTTTTTAAAGTATTTTGAATCTTTTTTAAATCCTCTCCTTCAAAAGTTAAGTATCTCATAAAAACCTCATTTCATAAGTTATTAAGCCTGTTTTAATAAAGTAATTAACTCTTTTACACTCTTTTAAAATCAATAATGATAAATTTATATATTAATTATTTTTTATATTTTTTATAATATTACATTATTTTAATTTTTCTCAATCTATTTTTATAACATCAATAACTTCAATTTTATAATTTTTTGATAACTCATCAAAAGATAAAAAAACTGCTTTAGGAATAATAGAAGAAAAGAGATTTCTTAAATGTCTTCTTAATCTATTAGATACAACAACAATAAAATATTCATATCCTTTCTTATATACTTCTGCTTCTTTCTCAACAAAAACATTTATCAATTTGTTTAAATATTCTGGATTTATTGAAGTTACACCTGTTTTATCAATCTTTTCAAACTCTGAAGCAAGATAATTTTCAAGCTTTGCATCAAGTTGAACTATATATAAATATCCTTTAGAATCAGCATATTTTGCACATATTTGATTTTTAAGTTTTTGCCTTATAAATTCTACAATAATATCCGGATTATGGAAATAAGAAGTATTATCAGATATTGTTTCAAAAATTGTAGTTATATTTCTAATAGATACTTTCTCAAGAAGTAATTTCTGTAAAATTTTCTGAATTACACCATAGTATTTTTTATCATCTATTTCAGAAACCAAAGTAGGATACATTTCTTTTACTGAATCAATAATTTTTTTAACTTCTTCTCTTCCCAACAAAGAATCAACATTTTGAATTATTACTTCAGTTAAATGAGTTATAATAACTGTTGAGCTATCTATAACAGTATATCCAAGAGATTCTGCATAATTTTTATCTTTAGGATCTATCCAAATAGAAGGAAGTCCATAAGCTGGTTCTGCTATTATCTTGCCTTCAATTTGTTCACTTACAGTTCCAGGATTAATAGCAAGAAGTTTATCAGGGTATACTTCAAAAGTTGCTGCTTCTACACCATTAATCTTAATCATATATTGATTTGGATCTAGTTTTAAAGAATCTCTAACAGAAATTGTAGGAACAATCATACCATAATCATAAGCAATTTGCTTCCTTACATTTACTATTCTATCAAAAAGATCTCCACCTTGAGATTTATCAACAAGAGGTATTAAGGAATAACCAATTTCTAAAGCAATTGGGTCAACAGGAATTATTCTATCAATGGTTGTTGGCTTCTCTTTCTCTTTTTCTTTTTCCTCTTTTTCTTTAATAGAAACAGCTTCCTCTTTTTTACCTAAAAAATATGCAAATGCCCCAAACATCAATGCAAGCAATAATACTGCTAACTTTGGAAATCCAGGCAAAAAAGCAAAAAATAGCATAATTCCACTTATTATCCATAATGGCTTATATTGTTTTTTAATCTGATCAAAAAAGTCAATACCCAAGGTATTATTCGCAGACGATCTTGTCATAATGATTCCAGCAGCAGTTGAGTTTAAAATAGATGGAATTTGAGAAACAAGTCCATCACCAACAGTAAAAAGAAGAAATGTATTAACAGCAGATGTAATATCCATATTAAATTTAAATATTCCAATTAAAATTCCTCCAATAGAGTTAATAAAAGTTATCAAAATACCAACAATAACATCTCCAGAAATAAATTTAGAAGCACCATCCATATCACCATAAAAATCAGCTTCTCTTTGTAACTCTAGCCTTCTTCTTATAGCTTCTTGCTCTGTTATTATCCCAGCAGCTAGATCAGAATCGATTGACATCTGTTTACCAGGAAGAGAATCAAGAGCAAATCTTGCAGCTACTTCTGATACCCTTGTGGTTCCTTTTGTAATAACAATATATTGAACAGCTATCAATATAATGAATATAATAATTCCTACAATGTAATTACCAGCAACTACAAAATTACCAAAACTTTTAACAAGTTGACCATTAAATTGGGGACCTTTTATCAAAATAAGTCTTGTTGATGAAACATTTATAGCTAATCTAAAAAGAGTCAAAATAAGTAAAAGTGATGGAAAAATAGATAAATCAAGTGGACTTTTCGAAAATATAACCAAAATCATTACTAAAAGACCTGTTGAAATAGATAAACTCATCATAAAATCAAGGACAAAACCACTTACTGGAATAATCAACATCATTATAGTCACTATCACAAATATAACTATTATTAAATCTGGAGATTTGGCAAAGCGAGCTATATTTGCAATTTTAAAAGTATCTGCCATAATCCCTACCTTCTTTGATTATATTAAATAAATTATAAATTAATTTAATTAAGCTAATTTATTCAAATATTTTACTAAAATTTTTACTTTTCTTTTCTTTATAAACAACTTCAAAAACTTTTACCATTATTTCATAAAGATCATAAGGAATATAGTCTCCAATATCAAGTCTCTTATATAACTCTCTAGCCAAAGGTTTATTTTCATAAATATAAATATCATACTCAATAGCTATCTCTTTGATTCTCTTCGCCCAAAGATCTTCTCCTTTAGCAACAACTTTAGGTGCTATATCTATCCCATATTCGTACTTCAATGCAACCGCAATATGTGTTGGGTTTGTAATTACTACATCTGCAGTTTTAACTTCTTCGAGGGATTTTCTTTTCATTATTTCTCTTCTTCTTTTATTTCTTGCTTGTTTTATTTCAGGTCTTCCCTCTTGCTCATATATTTCCTGTTTTAGTTCATATCGAGACATTTTTAATGCTTCTATATACTCTCTTCTCTGAAAAAAATAATCAAGAATTGCTAAAATCAATATTATAACAGCTATTCTTAAAACTGTATCTCTCAAGATAATATAAAATAGTTCAAGAGTTGTCTGAATGCTATTCTGAGAAGATTGGAGTATCTTAAAGATAGAAGAATTCATTATAGACAAAAATATAGCAAAAGAACCAAAAACAACTACAAAAGATTTTAAAAAATTTACAAAACCTCTTAAACCAAAAATTTGCTTAAAGTATCTGCTAAAATTTGGTAATATTTTTTTTAAATCAGGAACAATTGCCTTAGGAAAAAAGAAAAATCCCACTTGGAAATAATTGGAAAGTATTGCTAAAATAATAGAAATTAAAGCAAAAGGTCCAAAAAAATATAAGCTTCTAATAAGACCAAACTTAAATAAAGCTCCAAAATTTCCAATGGTTATCTCTACATTTTCTTGAAGATAATAATAAAAAATATCTAAAATGTACTTTCCACTCCATTTTATTAAATAAATTAGAGATATAAGAGTCCCAAATGTCACAAAAAAAGAAACAATATCCTGTGACTTTAATATTAATCCTTCCTCTTCTCGAGCTTTTCTCTTTTTAAACTCTGTTGGAAGTTCTGTTCTACCTTCATCCTCTGCAGCAAAAAATTGAAGATCAAATTTATAAATATAATTTATCCTAACAATTTCATCCATTTTATTATATTCTCAAATAAGTTATTAAATATATTTTTTGTTATTGAAAAGAAAAATGGAAGATACATAAAAATGAGTAAAAAACCAACTATTACAGAAATATCTAAACCAATACTAAAAACATTTATTCTTGGAGCAAATTTAGAAATTATTCCAAGAACAATATTTACAAGTAAAAGACATACCATAATAGGTATTGCAATTTGTAATGCTATTAAAAAATATGTTAAAAAAAGTTCTTTAACATATGGAAAAATTTTTTCAACTTTTTGTGCAAAGTTAATTCTTCCAATATAATCAAATGATCTATATAATACTAATGTGGTATATTGTAATCCATTCATAGCTATAAAAACAAGAGTTGATAATAAATTGTAAAGCTGACCTATAACAGGAGATTCAATTTCTGAAAGAGGATCAAGAACTTCTGAAATACCTAATCCCATTTGAAATGAAAAAAATTGTGCTGCTAATTGAAATGCACTGAATATTATATTTAAAAATAATCCAATTGAAATACCAATAAAAAATTCATTTAATAATAGCAAAAAATATTCATAAAAATCCTTTGGAATGGAAGGATAACCTTTACCAGTTACAAGATAAAATATAGATGCAGACATAAAAAAAACTAAAGTTAAAATAAACTCCCTTGGAACTAATGTTGAAGAGAATATTGGGCTTGATATTGTTATACCAAGTATTCTAATGAAAATAAGTAAAAAGACTGGAAAAATATCTCTAAAATAGAAAGGTACCATATCTATATAATTCTATAAACTTTTATTTAATAATTTTATAATAATATTATTTTATCATTTGAGGAAGTAAATTAAATATATAAATTGTATAATCCATAAGTTTCTTCAATATCCATGGGCCCATAAATATTAAAATAGCAAAAACAGCAACCAGTTTTGGTACAAAAGTTAAAGTTTGTTCTTGTATCTGGGTTGTTGCTTGTAAAATAGAAATTATAAGACCTACAAGCATTGAAGCAAGCAAAATCGGTGCAGAAATAATCAATAAGTTATAAAGTGAAACTCTCATTACATCTAAAAAATTTCCCATTGTCATTTTATTTTCCTAAATTTTTTAATTTGTTCTTTTAATTAAAAATTATTTATCATCTTTAAATATTTTAATTAACAACTCAATCTTACATCCTAAAAGACTTAACAAGGTTTCCAATAAGAAGATCCCATCCATTAACAAGAACAAAAATAATTATCTTAAATGGTAATGATATCATAACGGGAGGAAGCATGATCATACCCATAGACATAAGAGTTGCAGAAACCATCATATCAATAAGGACAAAAGGAATCATTATTAAGATTCCCATATTAAATGCAGTTTTTAATTCTGAAAGAATAAAAGCTGGAATAAGTATATATGTTGGTAAATCAGCAAAAGTTGCAGGAGGGCCCTTTTTTGTAATATTAAGGAAAAGTCTTATATCATCGATCCTTGTTTGATTAAACATAAATATTCTTAGGGGTTCAATTCCTTTATTATAGAATTCTTGGAGATTTATCTTGCCATTCATATATGGAATAATTGCATTATTATTTATCTGTTGAAATGTTGGCATCATTATCATAAAAGTTAAAAAAAGGGCTAAACCAGCCATAACCTGCGATGGAGGCATCTGTTGAGTTCCTAACCCTCTTTTAAGAAAATCAAATACTATTATTAATCTAACATAAGAAGTTACAGAAATTATTATCGATGGAGCTAATGTTAACAGTGATACAAGAAGTAAAACTTCCAAAGAAAGAGCAACATCTCTGGGGGTTCTAGCTTGCCTTACATTTAAGTCAACAAAAGGGATTGGTATAGTACCTTCTTCTTGAGCATTTAAAGGAGAAAATATGGGCAAAATAATAAAAAATAAAATAAAAAAAGAAATTAAAAATGAAGAAGATTTAATAATTTTATTTATAAAAAATTTTAAGATAAGCAAAAGTTTATTTAATAAATAACAATGATTAAAAAGATTTTTATTTTGCATCCCCCTCCCCTTAATATTAACAGAAAAATAGAATTAATTTGAAGATAGATATTCAATTAAAATTTATTTCTTTTTTTTAATTTGTCAATATTTTTTGTTAAAAATTGTTATTTTAGTATTATTAAAAAATAAAATTTATAAAAAATTTAATGATAGAAAATTTTAGGTATTATTAAAAATAAGTTTAACTTTTGTTCCTTTATTTATTTCAGATTCAATAAATATTTTCCCTCCATAGTTTTTAACTAGAGTACTTGTTATATACAAACCAAGCCCTGTTCCTTCATCGCCTTTTGTTGAAAAAAAAGGTTCAAAAGCTCTGTTCAGTGTTTCTTCGTCCATTCCTATACCATCATCAACAATTTCAATGACATCAAAACTATTATCTCTGTAAGTTTTAATATTAATAGTACCTTTCTCTTTTATAGCCTGATAAGAATTTAATATTAAGTTTACAATTATTTGCTCAAAGTGGGCTTTATTAATTTTTATCTTACCAACATCTCCTTTTTCAAAATTTAACTTTGCCTTACTTTCAATAGTTTTTTTGACTATTGATATAACATTCTCAATAAGTTCATTTATATCAAAATAAGAAATTTTCTCTTCATCTTTTTTAGCAAAAGATCTAAAATTTTGAATAATTTCAATTATTTTTGAAATTCCTAATTGAGTGTTTTTTATAAGTTCTTTAAACTTTTCAATATTTTGATAAAAGTTCATCCCTTTAAAAGAAAAATTATTTAATATTTCACTGTCTTTTCCATATAATTTTTCAATAAAATTTATAAATGATTCTATAAAATTAAAATAATAGTTATAAAAAAGATCAATATTTCCTTTAATGTAAGTTATAGGAGTATTTATTTCATGAAGAATACTTGTTGTCATTATCCCCATCGAAATTAATCTATCTGAATGGATTAATTCAGCCATTTTTGATTTAATTTCAGCTTCTATTTTTAAATTAATAGATTTTAAATATTCCAAATTTTTCTTATATATCAATAAATTTTTAACTTTAATAGGTAAAACCACATTTAATAAATTAGTATCTAAAGGTTTAACGATATAGTCAAAAACTCCTTTTAAAAAAGCTTGATTAATATTTTCCGAATCCTCTAAAGCTGAAATAACAATAATAACTAGATTATCAAACAAATTATCATTTTTTAATCTTTCAATCAACTGAAAACCATCCATTTCAGGCATTATGATATCTAAAAAAACAATATCAATCTTTTCATTTTTAATACAATTGTAAGCTTCTATACCCGAACTAGCTTCTAAAACATCAATTTCTTTAAATAAATTTTTTAAGCTATTAATAAGAATATTTCTATTTATTACTTCATCATCAACTATAAGAATTTTTATATTCTCTAAAGATGTAACATTAAAATTATTAACAAAATCCATAAAAAGTATCCTTTTAAAAAAGACATTAAATTTTAATAAACTTCTATTTTTTCATTTAAAACTAATTATTTTTCAATTCTTCCTGTCCTGTAGATAATAATACAGATCTCCAAAGTGGACCTTTAGGATCAATCTTTTTTCTACCAAAATTAACAATTTCCATCGGAAGATGAACAAAGCTCTCATTCCATTTACCGATAATAAGTTTAGTTTTTCCAGCCATTGCAGCATGAACAGCATTTTCAGCTAAAAAACCACAATAAACAGAATCATTAGGACTTGCAGGTACAGACCTAATTATATAACTTGGATCAATATACTTAATATTAACTTCCATTTCTATTTTGTCAAAATATTGCTTTAATTTGTTTTTAAGATAAACCCCTATATCATTTAATATTCTGTTACCTGATGCATCATATTTAGCCTCTGCTCCTTCAAAAAATTTTTGTCCTGAACCTTCAGCAACAACTATTAATGCATGCCCTCTTTTCTTAAGTCTTTCTTCAACACTTTTAAAAAGTCCTTTAGGACCTTCTAAATCAAAATCAATTTCTGGAATAAGAACATAATTTACATCTTTTTGAGCTAGTGATGCTTGAGCTGCAATAAATCCTGAATCTCTTCCCATAACTTTAACTATTCCTATACCATTTGGAGCTCCTTTTGCTTCTGCATGAGCACATCTAATAGCTTCAACTGCAGATGAAAAAGCAGTTTCAAAGCCAAATGTTTTTGAAATAAATGGAATATCATTATCTATGGTTTTTGGAATACCTACCACAGAAATATTTAAACCTCTTTTCTCAATTTCTTCTACTATTTTAATAGCTCCTCTAATAGTACCATCCCCACCTATAGTAAAAAGAACATTTATTCCATAATATTCAAGAGCATCTACAATCTTTACAGCATCCGAATACCCCCTAGAAGAACCTAGAAAAGATCCTCCAAGATTATGAATATCTTGTACTACTGTTGGATTAAGTCTTATCGGACTAATTTTTTGATCCAAATTTAAACCTTTATAACCATATCTTATACCTATAATATCATAGACTTTATATTGATAATAAAGTTGCATTACTAATGATCTTATTACATTATTTAATCCTGGACATAGCCCACCACATGTTACAATTGCAGCAACAGTTTTTTCTGGTTCAAAATAGATTCTTTCTCTTGGACCAGCTTTCTCAAAAGTTATAATTGAATTAGAATTCTCTTTGATAACTTTTAATAACTCTTGATAATTTGTATTATAAATAATTCTATCATTGTCATCAACGAAATTAACATATTGAATAGGTGAAATATAAATTGGTTTACCTAGACTTTTTATTTTAAAATCTATTTTTGATAAATCAAATTGAATATTTTCAACTTCATGATTCATTTCAATTTCCCCCATAAATCAAAATTAATGCAAAAAATTCTATTTTATATAAATATTAAACCATTAATATGTTTTGTAAAAATATTTTTTATCTATTTTTTTCAATTTTATATTTTTTTAAATCCATAACCCAGGACATCATGCACTTCATTCACAATTATAAAAGCTTCTCTATCCATTTTCTTTACAAAATATTTTAACTTTTCAAGTTCTTTTAAATTAATAACTACATAAACTATTTTAAGCTCTTTTGAAGTAAAACCTCCTTCCCCATGTATAATAGTACAACCCCTATCTAATTCATTAAATATAAAACTCTTTATTTCTTCATATTTCTTTGAAATTATCATCACTCCTTTATTATAAGGTAAACCTTCTAGTACAATATCACAGACTTTTGAAGAAACAAATAAAGATAAGAATCCCCATAAAATAAGATTTCCATTTTTAAAAACAATTCCAACAAGAAAAATTATAAATGAATCAATAAACAAAAATGAAGTACCTGGTGAAATCCCAAGGTATTTTTTTAAAATTAGTGCAGGAATATCTGTTCCGCCAGTCGAACCATTAAACTTAAATACAAAACCAAGTCCTGCACCAAGTAATACTGATCCTGCAAGTACTCCAAGAAAATAATCACTTGTAAAAGAATAAGCTTTATCACCTATTTTATATAAAAATGGTAGAAAATAGTTTATTTTCAGTAAATTCATTGGAGAAAAAAGATCAGTAAATACAGATACAAAAAATATAGAAATAAGAGTTTTTATTCCAAACTCTTTTCCAAGAACTATAACTCCTATAATAAATAAGGGAATATTCATAATAAACATTGCAATACCTGGATTAATATTAAAAATATAATAGAAAAATTGAGATAAACCTCCAACACCTCCAGGAGATGCTTTAAAAGGTATTAAAAATATAGAGTAACCTATACCACATAATGCAGATCCAACTATAATTCCAAATAAATCTTTAAGAAAGTTTATAAACTTTCTATCCATAAAATTTATCCTTCTGTTTAGAGTTTAAGCTTAATTAAAAATTATATTTCAAACAAAAATGCAAACTAAAATAATTAGGGTTCAAAAAATACCTTTTTTAATATACCTAAAAAAATCTATCAAAAAAATTTAATTAATCAATTTTAGAGATCAATTTATAGATTATTTTTAATAAAATACTTTTACTTTATTGACTTCTTACAACTATTTCATCTGAGAAATCTGATTTTTGATAAACATAAGCATTATCAAGAGCTCTTACTGCAACATAATAATCTACATATGGTGGTAAAGTTAAAATTAAATAGTTCTCCTCAGTAAAAATAGGAGAAGGACCTTCTTTAGCATCATTTGAAACATAATATCTTGAACTTTTTCCATAGTAGACAAGATAACCTTTAATATCTGGCTCAATATTTTTATCCCAAATAATTTTAACTTGATTATTGCCTAAAATTTGATATCTTAAATTTTTTGGCTTTGCAGGAGGTAAATTTGGTTCTACTGAGTAAACAAAATCATATAATTGAGGTGTATAAGTTCCATTATATGAAGTATAAAAAACAAGTTTCCATTGAATATATTTCCCTATTAAAATAGTATCATTCCCAACAAGAACCCATGGTATTTTATAATCATCAGGAGAAAATACCTCTTCTGAACTTCTCGCAAATATATAAATTTTTGAATTATTTTCTTGAATGCCATCTATAATAAATTTTTTAAATTTTGAAGTATAATATTTATAATCTATAACTTTTGATATTAGTTCTCCTGGTTTTTCTATGTATTTACTTAGAGAAAATTCTTCATTATAAGAATTCGCAATATGAAATTCATCAAGGTTTCCAAATATATTATTTCCAATAATAAAATCATTTTTGATATATTCAGTAATCTTTCCATTTAGTAAAGTTCCATCCTCATACCCATTATTAGTAAGCCAATATATCTTTTCCTTCTTACCATTTTTCAAAAAAACCAATTTACCTGTAAAAGCATTGTATGAAATTGCTATATGTTGCCATTGAGCTATATCAAGATATATATTTGAATCTAATGTAAAAGATACAGGTTCCTCACCAATATAAAACAAATAAGCTATATCTAAAAAAATCTTGTTTTGTGAAATATATATTTTAAATCCTGCATAATCAATTTTATTATACTCTTTTATAAAACATGGGCCATAATATGATAGGATAATATTATTTTCGTAAATTGACTCTGGATAAAACCAGAAATCAATAGTAAAAGAAGATATATCTTTTCCAGAAGAAAAAATTGAATTTTTAGATGGAATTAATATTATTTTATGATTTTGTAATGAAAAATTTGCAGACGCTTTGCCATACTTCTTATTAATTCTGTCAGGAATATATGAAACATCTTTAACTCTATAATTTCCAATTATTTCAAATTCAAGTCGGTCTTCTTCATCAAAATGAATTATCAAGTCTGTATCTTCACTTTTTTCATAATAATTTTCTTTTAATCTATATGCTATCCTATTTTGATAAATAAATCTTTCTAAATTTCTAGCAATATAAACATTTGACCAATTATTTTCCTTCCCTTCTGAAATTATTCTATCAATAATTATAAATGATAAAAATAATATAAAAATCAAATAAAACAAAAAAACAAAATATTTAAAAATAAATTTTCTCTTTTTAATATTATTCATTCTAAATATTATCTATTTCAAATAATTATAATTTACTTTATTTTAGTTCATTTAAAAAATCAATAAACAAAATATATTCTTCTAATCTTTCAAAATTTTCTTCACCAACAACTAAATATGTTGATACTATTCTTAATAACTTAATATTAATTTCAAATTTTATTTTATTTTCTTTATCACTCTCCCCATTATCAATTTCGATAATTTCATTCTCTATTGTAATTTGTTCTAAGTCCTCCTCTTTAAACTGATTAAATTTATTTTCAAAATTTTCTGTAAAAAATGTAAATATCTTTATTCCTTTAAAAAATTTTTCTCCTTTTCTTTTAATTGATTCATAAAAAGAATTGTTATAATCAATTATATATCCTTCATTATCTATAATAATAATCGGTTGATTTATCATATCAATAAAAAATTTAACTTTCTTTTTTTCAAGAAAGATTCTCTCTTTTTTTAAATCATCAAACTTTTTCAAAATCTTCATAAAATAATTTAAATGTTTTCCTAAATCTCCAAACTCATCTCTCTCAGGAAATCTTTCTGACAAAATAATAGAATCCATATTTTGCATCTTTTTAAATTCTTCTATACATTTCTTGTAATGTTCCACACTTCTATATCTTATATAGTAATAGATTAATAATAATATAAAATCAAATAATAAGATATATAAACTTATATTTAAATATATAGAGCTATTTATTCCAATATAGGAAATATTTAGAAAAAAAAGAATAACTATTATAGAAGCACTTATGATAAAACAAAAAATATAAAACTCTGATTTTTTATAGAAATCCATAAAAGCCCCTTTTGTTATTCAAAAATAAAATCTAATATTTTTAGAAGATATGTTTCTTTTTTTTCATTATTTAATTTATTTTTTTGAAGTTGATATATTATTCCTTTAATATTTTCTTTTTTTAACTCTCCAATTTGCTCTCTAATATTAAAGAAAATACCATCAAATATTATATCTTCTTGAATTACTTTGAAGGAGGCAGAATTATTATTTCTGCCAAAGTATCTTATATTTTCAAGTTCTATAGGATAAGAATAAAATATAGGTTTTTGAAATTTTTCTCCAAAAGGCTCAAGTTGATTATACCATTTAAAAAAATTTTCATCAAATTCATCAAATGATATAAAACAATCATAAAAGTTATTTATCTTATAATCAATCTGTACATAATTTATTTCATTCTTTAATTCTTCTTTAAATTTATCATATAAATCAACCTTAATAGAAAAACCACATGCAGAATAATGCCCTCCAAAGTTTTCAAAATAATTTTTAAATCTATTTATAAACTCATAACCGTTTAAATATTCCATAGTTCTAAATGAACCAGAAATTTTATTTTTATTTATAATAATAACTATAACAGGTTTATTATAAAGATTAGCTAATCTTGAAGCAAGTAAACCTGAAAGTCCACTTTCAACATCGTTTACTTCAATAAAAATAATATTATCAATAGGCAATTTTATATTTTTATACTTATTAACAATCTCTTCTATCAATATTGTTCTTTTTAAGTTAAAATTTTTTAAATTCTCTAAGATATCTTTTACCTTATCTTTATCTTTATATAAAAATAAATCTATTAAAACTTCTCCCTTACCAAACCTTCCTGGTGAATTAAATAAAGGGCTTATTTTCCAGTTAATATCATCTGAATCAAAAGGATAAGATAAATTTTCTATTTCATTTACTAATAGATTAAAAACTTCAATTTTTTTTTCATTTAAACTATTTATACCACTACTTGTTATTATCCTATTTTCACCAATTAAAGGCATAATATCTGATATAGTTGCTATAGCAACATATGGAATAAGTTTATTTAAAAATCTTTCAATCTTACTATAATTTTCTCTTAATGCCACAAAAAAAAGATAGTATAATTTTTGTTCTTCAAAAAGATAGTCTTCCTTAAATATTTCTAAAATATTAATCTCTTTTTTAATAGTATAAAGATCATTAATATATTTTAACGATTTTTCTTTTTCTATATCTCTTTTTTTTATCAATTCATTAAAATAATTTTTCAAACTTTCATTAAAAAATATAAACTCAAAACCTTCATTAAGTTTATCCAAAAAAAAAGAGATAAGTTCTTCAAGATTAATTAATTGACCTATTTTGATAACTTCAGATTTTAATGCATCTTCAACATTTGTTAGATAATCTTTAATTTTTATATAATCATCAAAATTTAGAGTAAAACTATGTACTCTATCTATCTTAAGATTAACAATCTCAACTAAAAAAAAATTATACCAAAATTTCTTTTCACCTTTTATTTCATAAAGAACTTTTTTAACATTAAACAAAATGTATTTATTTGTATATACTCTAGTCACGGAAAAAAGAAGAGCTTCTATTAGTTTAAAAACTACTCCACAACCTGATAAAATTTCAAGAGAAGATATTTTTTCTACTCTTGGGTTCATTAACAAACAATTTTGTGGAAGTTTTTCTGGCGGATTATGGTGATCAGTTACTATTACTTCAATCCCTAAACTTCTTGCATAATTAATTTCTTCAACGGAAGAAATTCCATTATCTACGGTTATTATTAATTCAACTCCCTTTTCTTTAATCTGATTTATTTTTTTAATACTTAATCCATAAATATCCTCTTCATCTGGCATAAAAATCAAAGGATAACTCCCAAGAACAGATAATGTTTCTTTAAGTATATAAGAAGCTAAAACACCATCAATATCAGAATCTCCATATATTGCTATTTTTTTACCTTCATTTACAAAATATTTAATTTTTTCAATAATCTGCGTAATATTTCTAAAAATAAAAGGAGGATAAAGAAATTTGATATCTTTATTAAAAAATTTAAATAACTTTTCTTTACTATTAATATTTCTATTATAAAGAATTTTTAAAATTTTTTCAGGAATTTCAAGGTTTAAAGTCTCTATATCATCTAAAAACTTTTCAAAATTGTCATCATCATTTTTAAGTTCATACCAATTAATATTTTTAATTCCTTTTACTTCCATAAAATAAAATTTATAGATAAAAGAAATAAAATCAAGTAAAATCAAGTTAATAGATTTTCTGATGTTTCAGCAAGTTCGATTGCGATATCAGAGAAACTATTTATAAGTTTAGATAAATAATTAAATTTATCAAATAATCTATTACTTAATTCTCTATTATTTTTAACAACATCATAAAATTTATTAAAATTAATGTTAAAACTTTCAAAATTATTTTTCAATTCTTTACTTAAAACATTACCATTTTCAATTAAAATAATAATACTTTTAACATTTTCATTAATATTTGTTGACAAAATATTAGATTTTAATGCAAGATTTTTAACTTCATTTGCAACAACTTGGAACTCTTTAACAAAATCTCCTCCTCTTGAGGCTTCTATAGAAGCATTAAGTCCTAAAAGATTTGTTTGTTTAGATATATTTTCAATGTTTTCAGCAAAATCTTTAATATTTTTTAAGTTTACATATATTTGCTTAAATAATTCAAAAAACTCCATTAATTTCTTATCAATGTCATTTATCAAAGATATTTGATTTGCTATATTTTCTATTGATTTACCTTCATTTTCATAAACATAATTATTTGTAGTTATTATTTCTTCTAAATGAGCAGTAAATTGTGAAACAATACTTGATAATTCATTACTTAAGTCTTTTATCATTAGTGAATTTTTTTTGTAAATATTTGAATTTTCTTTTAATAATTCTGAGATAGATGTAATTTTTCCTATATATACTTCCATCTCTTTATTTTTATTATTTAAAAGTTTATTTTTTGCCGTTACATCTTTATAAATAGCTACTATTTCTATTAATAAATTTTTTGCTATTATGATAACCAAAAATTCAAACCCATATATCATAGTATAAAATTGAGGATATTTATCAGGCAAAGTAAAAACTAGTATATCATTTATCAACGAAAACATAAATAAAATAAGTGAAATCCTAAACTTTTTAAGATGTTCAAAGCTTTTTTTAAAGGAAAGATTCAAATAAAATATTATAAGATAAAAATAAGCTAAAAGACCTAATAATAATTCAAAATTATATATATTTTTTCTTAATCTATATTTATTAAAAAGTATAAGATCAATAACAAAACTGATGCAAAAAAATATTACTATTATTTTCATTACATTATTTAATTTAATATTAGAATACTCTTTTAAGAAGAAAAGAAGAAGGAGACCACATATATATAAACTTTTATAAATTATAAAGTAATTAAAACTTAAATAATCTATAGGTAAAAATATTAATATTTGATTTAATGAAAATATTCCAACTGAAAAAGAAAGCAGCGAGAAATATATTAAATCAAGTTTTTTTTCACTTAATCCAATAAATAAAAATACTATGAAAATCATTATTAAAAAAATCAATAAGAATTTTTTTAAATAAAAATTAAAAAAATTTAAAATAAATGCTTTATAATAAATAAGATCATAATGAGAAATTATTATTTCGTCAGTTAAACTCGCATTTGTCTTAACATATAAAACAATTTTTATATTTATTTTATTATTATTTGATAAATCAATAAGATAAAATGGAATCCTGTAATATTGATAATAATTAAAAGACGAAAAAATTATACCATTTCTTTTTCCAAATTCAGATATTTTAAAATCATTTATATATATTTCAGATGCATCTGAAAGTTTACCTATTGCTATTCCCAAATCAAAGTTTTCATTATTTAATTTTTCATTTTTATTTTTTATCACAAAATTTTTAATTTCATTTAAATCTAAATCTTTCTCTATTTCAAAAACACTATTTTTATATCCAGATAATGAAGAAAGATTAAAAGGAATATTAAAGTCTTTAGTAATGTCTGGTGTTTTATTTTTATAATCTATTGAAGGTTCATTCATTAAATAAACTTTAACCTTAAAATTATCCTTAATTTTATAAATCTCATAATCTCTTTTCAATTCAAAAAAATATGAGAAATAATTAAAAATAACACATATTATTAATACAAAAAAAAGTAATAGGGATATATAAATTAGAAATTTTAATTTTTTAGTTTCTTTAATTTTATTTATCAGACTTAATAAAAAAGTAGTTACAAGAATTTTTAAGTTTTTTTTCTTATTTAAATCTTTATCAATTTTACTCATAAATTTAAATTATTTAGCACTAAATTTAATTTTAATTAAATTTTGTTATATTTATTTTAATTTTAATTCTAATTTTATTTAATTTCTATATTAAAAAATTTTAATTGTTATTTTATCATTCTACTATTCTTCTCAGCAATTATAAAGAGGTCCTTAGAGTTTTCCTCTATATTTATAGAAATATTACTTATCTTAACAAGAGTTTCTATTAATTCATTTGTTGTCATTAAAAATTCTTTTAATGAAGAAGAATTATTCTTTAAAAATTCAAATAATTCACTGTAATTTAAATTAAAAATATTAAACTCATTTTCAAATTTATTAAGAGAATTAATAGAATTTTCTATTATATTTTCCATTAAAAATAATTTATCTTTAATTTCTTTTGAAAATTCAGATGATTTATTTGCAAGTTTTCTAATTTCATCAGAAACAACAGAAAAACCTTTTCCTTTTTCTTTTGCTTTTGAAGCTTCTATTGAAGAATTTAAAGATAATAGTGTTGTTTGCTCAACTATATTATCTATGGCTATTGTATTTTCAAGTATTAATTTATATTTAGTTTTAAGTTTATCGAAAATATCTCTTAGGCTAATAATTATCTTCTTTATGTTTTTTAATTTATTTTCAAGTTTTTGAGCTTCCTCAACAATTTCATTTTCCTTTACATTTATTATATTAATAAAATCATTAGCCTCTTTTAAATTTAAAAGAAAATCTTCATTGATACTTTTAAACTCCCTACTCAACTCTTTAAGCTTTGAAGATATTTTGTAATCCTTTTTAGCAATATTTGAAAGATTTTTAATATTAATAAAAAGTTCATTTCTCTTTTTAATCAAATCTCTCCTAAGATTATCAAGCTCCACTGAAAGAAGCTTTGAAGTATAAAAAGAATTTATGAGTAGAAAAATCATTTTTCTACCTAAAAGCAAAATAAATCCAATAAAACCATACACCATTAAATATTTTAAAGAAACAAATTCAGGATAAAATTTTTTAAGTACATCAGCAAATTGAAATGCTATCATATCATTTAAAAGACACAATACCAATATAGTCATAGCAAAAATGATATCTTTCAATTTAGAACTTTTATCTTTAATATATTCAAAAATATAATTAAAGTAAATATAAAGAAGAGCAGCAAATAAAATAAAGTTAAATATTTTATAAATATTTAATCTAATAAATCTATCATAGATAATTAAATCAATAAAAAACCCTATAGTGGCAAGAGTTATAAAAAATACAATTATTTTGTTATATTTTCTTTCCGTATAATCCTGGCAAAAAATTATTAGCATTATAAACAACAAATATAATGATTTATATTCAACAAGATAGTTAAAAAAAACTCTTTTTATAGGTAAAAAATCAAAAATATAAGTTATTGAAAATATTACCATTTCTAAGCTGAGTATAGAAAAGTAATAATAATATGTTAGATTTTGTTTCATTCCAAGATATAGAAAAATAAAACTAAAAATTAAAATAATAATTAATAATATAATTTTTAAGTCAATGTCAATAAAGTTATTAAGTTTAGCTACTCTTTCTATAAAATAATAATCCCCAATTAAAAATTTATCTTGAACCGACCCAGTTGGATTATAATAAACTATAATTTTAATTTCTATATTATTTATATTATTTAATCCATTTTTTAATAAATTGGGCAACTTTATATCTAAATTTTTATTCCAACAACTAAAATAGTACTTTCCTTTTTTGCCATATTCTGCAATTTTACTATTATTAATCCATATTTCAGCTGAATCAATAAGTTTACCTATAAATATACCAATAAATTGACTATCATTAAACTTTGTTAAAATATCTTTTTCTATAGTTTTTGTTATTACAGCTTTACCATTTATAACTTCTTTACCTACTTTCATTTTTGCAAAAGACTCAAAATAAACAGGAAGATTTGTATTAGACTCTACTATTAAATTAAAATCTGAATAATTATCATCTTTTGATTCAAAAATTTGTATCTTCCAATCTTGAGATATATCATAAACTTGTTTATTATAATTTTTATTTATAGAAATATACCCCTCTAACAAAAATAATATAGACAAAAATATTAATGCATAATAAATGATTAAAAATATTAAAAGCAAATTGTGAAAAAGATTTTTTGAATCAAAAAAAATATAAATTTGATTTTTAATATTATCTATAATTTTGTTCATTTATTAAAATATTTAATAAATATTATTAAAATCTTAAATTAAAATAGAACTTTTATAAAATATTTTAAATTAAAAACTTTACTATATTACAATAAATTAGTCTTTTATAATAAATTTATTATATAAAAAATTTATTTATAAAAATAGTTTTTAATATTATGTGGAATATTTGATATTATAAATATTGGATTATATTTCATCGCTAAACATAACTCATTCAAATTATCAACACACCAAAAAACAAATTTATAATTTTTATTAAATAATTTATCAAGAACAGGATCATGTAACATTCTTATATCAAAATGAATATAATCAGGTGAAGCATATTTTAGAAAATACATTTTTTTAATATAAAAAGGAGTTCCTATTTTTGAAACCAACAATCCTCTTTTTAACCAAGGAGCTTTATTTTTTAACCTATAAATAACAAAAGGATTAAATGAAGATACAACAACTCTATCTTCAATTTTATATTTTTTAATTACCTCTATTACCTTGTTTTCTGTTCTTTCATCATTTCTTCTCTCTTCTTTTATTTCAATGTTTATTAAATTACAATCTTTTAATATTTCAATTACCTCATAAATTGTTGGGATATAAGTAATTTTTTTATCAAAATCAATTAATTCAATTTTTTTTAAGTCTTCATAATCAATTTCTTCTATTTTTATACTTTTTCCTGTAAACCTTTTTAATGAAAAGTCATGATAAACAACCGGAATACCATCATGAGTCAGTAAAACATCAAATTCTGTTCCATCAATTTTATTTTCTTTTATTTTCAAAAAAGATGGAACGGTGTTTTCAAATGATAAACCCGGTATTCCTCTATGACCTAATATAAATGGAATATTTCTGTTCATATTTTTATCTTATTTTATTTCCCTAATACTTAAATATTAGATTTTCTAATCAATCTATTTGTTACATAATTGTATAAATATCTTGCAACAACTAAAAACAAAATTATCCCTTTAATTATTTCCACAATTGAATTTGGAATCTGAGTAGTTCTTGACATATATTGTCCGCCAGCATTTAAAGCTCCCCATAATAAAGCAGTAAAAATCACTCCAATAGGATTATTCGAAGCAAGTAATGCAACAGAAATCCCATTCCATCCATACCCTGCTTCAAGATTCTCAAATAATTTATAATCAAGTCCTGTAACTTGAACAACACCAGACAAACCTGCTAAAAATCCAGCAAACATTAAAGATATTATTGTGATTCTCCCTGATGAAATACCTGCAACTTTAGAAGCATTTTTATTCAATCCAACAGATCTTATTTCAAAACCTAATTTTGTATAATATAAAATGATATACACTAAAATAGCACAAATAATAGCAATTAAGATTCCTATATGAACCCTATAATTAGTATTTTCAAAAATCTTATTACCCATAATAGTTAAATCAGCAAATCTTGGTAATCTATTATTTATAAGAATATCATCAGTTTTTGGAGTATAAATATTTATATTCCTTTGACCACCAAGAAGCCTAATAAACATTGGAGAACTTAACCTTGCAATATGAGCAAGCATCATAGTTGTTATAACTTCGTGAGCTCCTGTTTTAACTTTTAAAAAAGCTGGTATAAAATTATATAGAGCTGCTGATAAACCTCCTAAAATAAATATTAATAAAATAGAAAAAAATGGTGGTAAATTTAAATATAAACCAAGAAAAGCAGCCATTATAGCTCCAATATAATATTGCCCCTCTGCTCCAATATTAAAAAGTCCAGCTTGAAAAGCAATGGATATTGATAAACCAGTGAAAATTAAAGGAACTGCATTCAAAACAGAAACATGCCAGTTTTTATAAAATCCTCCATAAAATAAAGCTCTATAAGCTAAAAAAGGATCGTAACCAGTTATAAACATTATAATTCCACCAATTATTACAGATATACCTATACCTATTAAAGGTAGTGATATAGATTTTATCCATTTTTTGACAATTTTACTTCTTTCTTCTTCTTGTTCATATTTTAATTTATAAATAAAATATAATATTACTGATAAAATTATAAATATAACTCCTGAAAAATATGAGGCCATATACATAGTTGTTCCAATAAAAACAAGAAAAATAATTATTGTATTTATTAAAACACTTATATAATTGAGATTATTTTTTTTGTTAAAATTATTAAAATTGTTCGGATTCATACATTGTCCCCTTTTTCCCACCAGTCATATAAAATCCTACTTCCTGTTCTGAGACATTTTTGTTAATAAATTCTTTTACAATTTTTCCCTCATAAATAACAAGAATTCTGTCAGATAATGCAAATATTTCTTCTAATTCAAGGGAAATAAGCAAAATAGGAACATTTTTTTCTCTTAAAGAAAGTATTTGATTATGAATATATTCAATTGCTCCAACATCAAGCCCTCTTGTCGGTTGAGAAACTAATAAAAAATCTGGATCTTTCGAAAATTCTCTACCAAGAATTACTTTTTGTTGATTTCCCCCAGAAAGAGTACTCACAGCAACTCTTGAGCCAGGACATCTAATATCGAAATTTTTAACTATATTATCAGAGTATGAATAAAGGTAATTATATCTTATAAAATAATTTTTAATAAATGGCTTTTCATCATGTCTACCAATTATTATATTTTCCCCTATAGTCATAGGCAATATGAGACCATCTTTTTGTCTATCTGCTGGTACATATGAAAAACCTTTTTTTATTCTATATTTTGTGCTTAATAAATTAATATTTTCTCCATTGAAAAGTATTTCCCCCTTGTCTGGCTTTATTAATCCCATAACTATATTGGCAAGTTCTTCTTGGCCATTGCCATCAACCCCTGCAATTCCAACTATTTCTCCTTTTCTAATTTTCAAATTTATACCATTTAATATATTTATTCCTCTATCATTTCTATAATGTAAATCTTTAACTTCAAAAACAACTCTTTCCTCTATAGGTTTTTCTTTTCTTTCAACAGTTAAAACTACATCTCTACCAACCATTAATCTTGCTAGTTCTTCTTTTGAAATTTTTTCAACTTCTCTTTCACCAACAACTTCACCTCTTCTTAAAACATAAACCCTATTTGCAATATTTTTAACCTCTTCTAACTTATGAGTAATTATTATAATAGAAACCCCACTTTCTTGTAATCTTTTAATAACTTTAAATAAATCATCTACTTCTTGAGGTGTAAGAACTGCAGTAGGTTCATCAAGTATTAAAATCTTTGCTTTTCTATATAATGCTTTTAAAATCTCTACTCTCTGTTGTATACCAACTGGTAAATTTTCTATTAATTCATCAGGTGGAACTTCAAGTCCATATTTTTTAGATAACTCTAATACTGTATCTTTTGCTTTCTTTTTATCTATAAATAATCCTTTAATAGGTTCATCACCAAGTATAATATTTTCTGTTACGGTAAGATTATCTACAAGCATAAAATGCTGATGAACCATACATAGCCCATTCTTTATAGCATCTTTTGGTGAATGAAACTTTACCTCTTTACCATTATAAATTATTTCACCAGAATTTGGTTTATACAAACCATATAAAATATTCATCAAAGTAGATTTACCAGCTCCATTTTCTCCTAAAAGTGCTAAAACTTCTCCTTCCCTCAAATATATAGAAACATTTTTATTAGCAACTACTTTAGGAAAAATTTTTGTAATATTTCTCATTTCAAGAATTATTTTTTCCATAAATTACCTAATTTTAATTTCAAAAATTAAATTTTTATAATCCAAATAATATTTTTTATAAAAACTTTATAAGGATTATAAAAATTTTCCTGCAGAAATTACATTCTGCAGGAAAAATTTTTTAACTCAAATATTTAATAGATCTTTATTACATTTTGTAACCAGCTTCAGCTCTTGTAGCTGGAGGAACAATTTTGCCTTCTTTCATATCTTTAATAACTTGATTTATAAAATCTTTAACTTCTTGAGGAATTATTGAATCAAAATCATGGAAAGGAGCTAAACCTGTTGAATCTTCTTTAATACCAAAAGTATAGTTTTGTCCTCCAACAAGGTTCTTATCTAAATAATATTTAACAATTAAATATGTAGCTTGAGTTATTCCTTTAACTGCTGAAGTAATAACTGTATCAGGAGCTAAATTATTTTGATCAACATCAACCCCTATAGCAAGAATTCCTTTTTCTTTACAAGCATTTATAACTCCTATACCAGTTGCCCCAGCAATCTGGAAAATTATGTCTGCTCCTTTATTAATTAAAGTTAAAGCAGCCTCTTTTCCTTTAGCTTGATCATTGAAAGAACCTGTTACTATAGATATTACTTCACATTCTGGATTTACATATTTAACTCCAGCATAAAACCCAGCTTGAAATCTCTCTACAGGTGGGATATCCATACCAAGAACCATTCCTACGACATTTTTATCATTTAATTTAGGAGAAATTTTATAATATTTTTTAGTTAAAAGACCAGCTAAAACACCTGCTAAATATCCAGATTCTTGTTCTTTAAATAAAATACCAATAGCATTTTTAGGTGCTTTTTCAGGATCTACAAAAATATCAACTCCAGCAAAAAAGGTATTTGGATTCTTAGAAGCAGCTTCAATTAAAGCATCAGCCATTAAGAAACCAACAGCAAAAACTACTTTGTTACCATCTTCAGCAAGACCTGTTAAATTTGGAATATAGTCTGTTTGCTCTTTTGATTCAACTACAGAAGCTGATACTCCAAATTCACTTGCTGCTTTTTGTAATCCAGCATAACTTCCATCATTAAAAGATTTATCACCAAGCCCACCAACGTCAGTAGCCATTGCTACTTTAATACCTACCTTTTTCTCAGATTTTTTACATGAAACTAAAACAAGAGAAAAAATAATAAGAACAGATAATAAGACAAAAAAAATTTTTCTTTTACTCATAATTTATCCTCCATAAAATTTTTTTAATCAAAAATTATTCCTCTTCTTTTTCTATAATAAAATCTTTTCCTACCTCTTTTGGTGGTCTAGATTTTCTAACTAATCCAGCAACTACAATAACTGTAGCAACATAAGGGAATATTAAAAAAAACTCTTTAGGTATAAATAAAATTTGTTCCGATTGAATTTTATATTGTAAAGCTTCTGCAAGTCCAAAAAAGAGTGAAGCTAATGTTGCTCCTAAAGGATTCCAACCACCAGAAATCATTGCAGCTAATGCAATAAAGCCTCTACCTCCAGTCATACCTTCACTAAACACAGTAGAATTTTCTATTGATAAATAAGCTCCAGACAACCCAGCAGTTAAACCTGAAATAAAAACAGCCAAATACTTAATTTTAATAACAGGAATTCCTAATGTTTCAAGAGCAATTGCATGTTCTCCAGCTGCTCTAATATGTAAACCAATCTTTGTTTTATATAACAAAAACCATATTATAAAAATAACTATAAAAGTTATATATATAATTGGAGTATGATCAAAAAAAACCTTACCCAAAAAAGGAATTTTATATAATATAGGAATATGTATCTTAACTTGCCCCAATGAATATCTAATAGGATCTGATTGTCCAGGATGTCCAAATGTTAAAACTAAAAAATACCTAGCAAGTCCAAAAGCTAATATATTTAATACAGCACCAGAAACTACATGATCAAGATGAAATGTTATTGTAAATAAAGCATGCAATAAAGAAAAAATACCTCCAGCAAAAATTCCGCCTAACATACCTACCCATGGATTACCAGTAATAAATGCAATATATGAAGCAAAGAAGGCCCCCATTATCATAATACCTTCTATTGCAATATTAACTATTCCTGCTCTTTCACATATAACAGCACCAACTGAAGCTAATATTATGGGTGTCGCAAGCCTTATCATAGCAGCAAATAGATCTTGATTAAAAATAGAAAATAGGTGTTCCATATAAATCTCTATATAAAAATTAATTTGATTTTTTTAATATATAGTCAAAAAAATAAATTTTAATTGATCTTAACACATGAAAATTATATTAACAACTTTTAAAATAGTCAACATATTTAATTAAATATTTTTAACTAATTATTTTTTATATTTTTTGCTATTCGCATTAGATAAAGCATTTCTTTTATTGCTTTTTCAAACCCTACAAAAATGGAATGCGATATTATTGAAAATCCAATATTTAACTCAAATATTTCTTTTATTGAGGCAATTTTTATCACATTTTGATAATTAAGTCCATGTCCTGCTGCAACTTTAAGACCAAGATTATGTGCATAAGAAGCAATTTCCTTTATCTTTAAAAACTCTTTTTCTTTTTCAACTCCAATAAGGTTTGCATATTTCCCTGTATGAATTTCAACTCCATCAACTTCAAGAGAAACAGATTTATCAATATTGTTTTTTTCTGCTTCAATAAAAAGAAATACCTCAATATTGTTTTTCTTATATTCTTTAACAAGATCTTTAAGAATAGGATAAGATTTTTCAACATCTAGCCCACCTTCAGTAGTAATTTCATCTCTCCTTTCAGGAACTATAGTTACTTTTGATGGTTTAACATCGAATGAGATCTTTATTATATCATCTCTTAAAGCCATTTCCATATTAAGGGGGCACAATATATTTCTTTTAATATTAAATAAATCTTCATCTTTAATGTGCCTTCTATCCTCTCTCAAATGACAAACTATTGAATGAGCTCCTGCTTCATAGGCACACTGTGCTGCATATAAAGGGGAAGGGAACCCTTCTCCTCTTGCATTTCTTAAAGTAGCTATATGATCAATATTTACTCCAAGCATTATATCTGACTCAAAAATTGACACATTTTCTCTCATTTTATCACTCTCCTTTATTAATTCATCCTTGATACTCTAATAATTTTTAATATCACTTTTGATGGTTCAATATTAAAAATTTCATAATTTTCATTTATCTTTAGAAAAGGAATTATTATATATTCTCCTTCTTCATTAAAATTTGAAACATCTACAATAAAAGTTGGAATTTCAAGATTTGTTTTAAGATTGGAAGGAACTAATATCTGCAAATTGAGTGAAACTGGAGACAAAATATATTCAAATTCTCTTTTTTTATTCAAAATCTGAATAGCAAGGTTTTGAAAATTATAAAACTCAAATTGTTTTTTTATTTCTATATAAACATAAACATTTTCTGGATTTATTAATTTAATATCAGGTAAAATTGGTTCTATTTTAAACATTTCTGATGATTCAAGACCTGTTATATCTATATCATTAAATTGAATAAATTCTAAGTTTTCCAGAATGGACTTAGGACCTTCAACTTTAACATATTTTGAATTTAATATTACATCCGAAACTGTATAACCCTCTGCTGGTTCATTTTTTATATTAAATACAACTTTTAATTCTCTTATAATTTTAATATCAATATTAACTTTTATATATTCTGGATCTATTTTAGTTACTTTTAAGCTTTCAGGTAAGAAAGAATAATCAAAACTTACTTTGATAATATTCTCTCCATATTTAGCTTTAGAAAGATCAATATATGGTTTTATGTTATAATTATTTAGAAAAATTAAATCTTCCTTTTTCCCTCTATAAAATATTTTTACTTTTTTGTTCTCTATATTTCTAACAATATATTTTGAATCAAGGTTTTTTAATTCAATTTCAGAAAATAATACCTGTTCTTCATAATTTAATGTATTTATAAAATATGCAATAAAAACAGACGCAAAAACACAAACAATAAATGCTTTATAATTTTCTTTAATATCAGAAAAAATATGTTTTATCAAATTAATAATAAGGCTCTTTCTCATAATTAAAGTTTATTTTTATTATTATTTTTGTCATAAAAATCATCTTTAGAAAAACTGTTTTCTGAAACAGCATCTTTTATCTCAAATATTTCTCCAAATCCATAATCTTCATTCAAATACAAAAAATCAATAAGCTTTTTTCTTAACTCATATTCATCTATATTAAAAAATATTTGGCCACCCTCACATAAACTAATAGCTCCTGTTTGTTCAGAAACTACAAGTGCAATAGCATCAGATTCCTCAGTTATTCCAACAGCAGCCCTATGTCTTGTACCTAATTTTTGTTCAGGCATAGTTTTTTCAGTTAGAGGTAAAATTGCAGCAGCACATATTATTCTATTATCTTTAACTATACAAGCTCCATCATGAAGTATAGACCTTCTATCAAAAATAAAATAAAACATATCTTCTGAAATAGAAGCATCAAGTGGGATGTAATTTGAAATAATCTGTTTTAAATCATTTTTTCTTTGAATTACTATAAGAGCTCCTATATTTTTTTCAGAAAGCTTTTTCAAAGAATTAACAATAATATTAATATTTTCCTTTTGTTCCTTTGGTAATTTTCTAAATATTTGTCTTTTGCCTAAATTTATTAATAGAGATCTAATTTCTGGCGAAAAAAGTATAATTAAGAAAATTAAAAGATTTGACAATATATTTTCAAAAAACCATGAAACAATTGGAAAATTTAACAACTTCATTAAAATAAACAACAATAGGACTATAAAAAGTCCTTTAGCTAAATTTGAAGCTTTTGTTTTTTCTATAAATAGATAAATATAGAATAAAGTAAAAGTTAATATAACTATATCAACAAATGGTATAAAATAATTAAAAAAAAAGTTTTTTAATAAATATATATAAACCATAAATTAATAATTATTTGCACTAAATTATTCATACTATTTAAAAATTAAATTTAATTACATATGTAATTTTTTATTAAATATTTATTATTAATTATTTTATAACTTATTAATTCTTTTATAGTTAAATACATTGTACATTAATATTTCTGTTTTGAGAGTTTATCATCTGTACTATTTTAATTGCATCAGACTGTTCCATAACATCGTGAACTCTTAAAAAAGAAGCCCCATTTAAAAAAGCAAGGGTATGTACTACAAGTGATGCGGGTAATCTACTCTCTGGTTCCCTTTTTAATGATAGGCCTATAAAAGATTTTCTTGAACCACCATAAAGAATAGGTAATTTTAAAGTTTTAAACGCTTTAAGATATTTTGTTAAAATAAAGTTATGTTCGATATTTTTACCAAATCCTATACCCGGATCTATTATTATATTATCTCTTTTTATACCTCTTTCAATTAAAAAATTTACTCTATTAATAAAATATTCATATATTTCATCTATAACATTATTATATTGAGGATTTTTTTGCATATCTTTTGGTCTCCCCTTTATATGCATAACACAAACAGGTTTGTTGTATTTAGAAACAACATTAATCATTTCAGGATCAAATTGACAAGCAGATATATCATTAAGCATATCTGCCCCAGCTTCAAAAGATAACTCAGCAACTTTAGCCTTTGTTGTATCAATAGATATAGGTATATCAAAATTCTTTTTTAATAACTCTATAACAGGAATAACTCTAGATAACTCTTCATCAACAGAAATAGATTCTGATCCTGGCCTTGTTGATTCACCACCAACATCAAAAATATCAACTCCATTATCAGCCATAAATTTGGCTCTTTGAAGAACATTATCAATATTAACTCTAGATCCTTCATAAAAAGAATCTGGTGTAACATTAAGTATACCAACTATATAACAGTTATCTCTCCATTTAAAATTTCTATTACCAATTTTTATTTCTGGTGTAAAATTTTTTAAATAATTAAAATTAATATATTCTTCAAGTTCTTTAGCAAGGACTCCTAAAGAAAATGGCTGTATTTTTAATTTTTCTATTAACTCAAATAAATGATATAGATTACCAGAAAGCATACCATCTGTTCTTTTTTCTTTTGGATCCATCATATAAGTTTTATAAGATATTGCAAACTCGAGCTTTCTAGATAAAGCTTCCTGTTTTAATATATTAGCTTCCCTAAATTCAAGATTTTTTATATAAAATCTAACGAATCTATTTTTGTTTTTCATTAGATTAAAAGCTTCTTTAGAAACATTAATTAAAGAAAATTCTGAATCAACATCTAAAAAATCTATAGGAGAAAAATCATAAAAAACCATTTTTCACTCCATATTAAAAATTTCTTTTCTAATATCATTTTCTATTTTTTCAAAATCAATTCCTGCTTCCTTAAGCTGTTCTTCTCTTTTTCCATGATAAATTATTTTATTTTTTATGCAATATCCAAATACTTTCGGAATATTATCTATTTTTTTAATTTTATAATTTTCATTTAATATTTTGAGAAAATTTGCATATATATAACCAGGTTCAATTACTTCTTCTACAATAAAAATCAAATTATATGAGTCAATAATATTATGAGCTTTTTCATAAGAAAATGGTTTTATTTTACTTAATGAAAAAACATCAATCTTAAAATTATTTTCATAATGCCCATTTTTATTACAATATTGATAACAATTATTAATAATATTTTTGAAAATATTATAAATTTTATCAAAAAAAGCCCCTGAAAAAACTATAGCTAATCTCATTTCATTCTTTTTTGCACTATTATTAATAGATAAATTTCCATTTTTTTCATTATAACTATTTCCATTATAATCTGAACAAATTAAAATAAAAGGATAAAATCTATTCTTTTTAATAAATATTTCTTCAAATTCAAACATAAAATTTTCATAATATTTTTCTTTTATTTCATTTAAATGATTAAATAAAAAATTTTTATCAATATTTTCTAACCTCAAATTTTCTAATTCTTTAATAAATAAGAAATTAAAATCTTTTTCTTTTCTATTTTTAGTATTAATTTTATTTGTCATCAAAATTTTATCATCGGATTTAAAACCTTCCAATGATATAATTTTATCTTTTGGATAAAAAAAGGCTTTAATTTTGCCATCATTTATACTGCTAATAAAATAATAAGCAAAATCTTCCTCTGAAAAAGGGAAATATATCTCTATATCAGGAATTGAGAGTAAAAAATTTAAAGTATAAAATCCGTGATGAGTTGGACCATCATTTCCAACAGCTCCATACCTATCAAAACAAAATATCATAGGTAATTTATTTAGAACAATATCATGATAAATTTGGTCAAGAGCTCTTTGAGCAAATGTAGAATAAATGTTACATATTGGAACAAAACTTGCTTTTGCAATAGAACCTGAAATAGTTACTTGCGTAGATTCAGCAATACCAACATCAACAAATCTTTCTGGAAATAATTTAGCAAAAGAAGATAAGCCAGTTCCAATTTCCATAGCCGAAGTTAAAGCAATAATTTTTTTCTCAATAAAACCAGCAAAAATTACTAATCTTTCAAAAAAATCTGTAAAAATATTTATTCTTTTCTTACTAAATAATTCTTGCAAATATTCTTCATTATAAATTTTTTCAATTTCAAATCTTGGTGATGAATGAAAATAATCAGGATATTTTTCTGCTGGTTGAAATCCTTTACCTTTAATAGTTTTTACATGAAGAATAACAGGACTTTCTATCTCTTTAGCTATTTTTAAATATTCAATAAGTTCTTTTAAATTATGACCATCAATAGGGCCTATATATTGAAAACCAAACTCCTCTAATATTGACTCAGGAATGAAAAATCCTTTTACAGAAATAATTAACTTTAATAATATTTTATAAAATCTTGAAGTTATTTTTTTACTTAAATAAATTCTTTTTAAAAATCCTCTTAAATTAAGTCTCGCACTTAATTTTGAAATATATTTTGAAATTGCTGACTCAGTTTTTGAAATTGACATTCCATTATCGTTTATTATTATTATTATTTTCCCATTTTTCTTATTACCAATAAAATTAAGAGTTTCAAGTATTTCACCATTTGTAAGAGAACCATCACCAATTATAGCAATTGGATCACCCTCTATTTTATCTTTAAAGCAACATGATATATCTTGATAAAAATTATTTTCAGAAATTTTTTTATAAAACTCTTTCAAAAAAGAAAAACCATATACCAAACCTATTGCTGTACCAACATGACCTTCTTTGAAAAGATCATATATACTTTCTTCAGGATCTGAAAATCCAGAAATTCCACCTTTTTTACGTAGTGTTTCAAAATTATTAGATCTTCCTGTCAAAATTTTATATGGATAAATTTGATGACTAACATCAAAAACTATCTTATCTCTTTCTGGATCAAAAATATATAATATAGCTAAAGTTAACTCAACAATTCCTAGATTAGAAGAAAGGTGTCCTCCATTTTTTGAAACGACTTCTATTATAAATTCTCTAATTTTCTTAGCTATATCTTCGATTTGTTTTAAATTTAATTTTTTTAATTTTTTATGATCTATAATGCTAAAATATTTTTTCAAATAACTTAATTTTTCTTCAAAATCTCCATCATTATAAGAATTCTTATTATCATCAAAATAATTATTTTTTATTCTTTCAAAAAACATTTTTTAACCTAAATTTAAAAATAATATCACAAATTAATATAGACAATTATTTAGAAAAATAAAGAAAAAGATTAGAACTCCTTGAGTATTAATTCTGAACTTAACCATTTTATTTCCAAATGTTTTTTAAACCATACAAGTTGTCTCTTAGCAAAATTTATAGTATCAAGCTCTATTCTTTTAATGAAACAATCAAATAGAATACTATTATCTTCAATCCATTTTTTAATTGTTTCTATCTTAAATAGAAGAAAAATATTTTTATTTTCAAAAATTTTGTTTATTTTTTCTAAAATAATATTTCCAAAATCAAAAGAAATTTCTAACAAATCTCTTATATAAGTATCAGAAAAAAGAAATTTTAAATCTTCATTTAATAATTTTTTATTAATCGTTTCTTTATAATTTTTAACTAAGATTTTGTTTAGGTCTATATATTTTAAAATGATTTTGATTATCTTACTTTTATTTATTTCTCTTTTGTTAAAATAATTTTTAATTAAATATTCCCTTAAACTTTCTTTTATAAAATCTAATATTTTATCATCAAAAAAACTACTAAAATTTTCATCTATTTTCCAAAACATTAAAATATATATAAAAAATATAAAATTATAAAGTGATATTAAATGAAAATAGCCAATTCCTTTAAATGAGGGTTTGTTTTTATCAATATATTTCAACCATAAATAGTAGACTTCATCGATAAGTCCATTTTTAATCATAATATGGATTCTTTTTCTTATATTTTCAACCAACTTTTCTTTTTCAATATCAATTCCAAAAAATATTGAATTGTTTTTGTTAAATAGAGAGTTTTTCCCTTCTTTTCTAAAATATTCTGAATCATGAAATGAAGAAAATTTTTTATCAGTAATATAGATAACCTCCAAAGCTCTCATTATTCTTTTTTTATCATTAGGACTTATTTTATTCGAATACTCTCTATCTTTAAGCTCTAGTTCTCTAAATAAAGAATTTAACCCTTCTAATTTTTCTCTTTGTTCCAATTCTCTTCTAATATTTTCATTTCTTGGTAAAGTTGGTGAAATACCTTTCACAATAGAATCAAAATACAAACCAGTTCCACCAGCAAATATAGCCCCATTATCAATTGAAAATAAATTTAATTTTTTATCCTCTTTAATACTTAACAAATTTGAAATATAATAATAATAATCACCAACAGAAAACCATTCATTAGGATAAACTATATCTATTCCAAAATATTTTACTTTTTGTTGGGATTCAATTGATGGTTTAGCTGTACCTACATTCATTTCTTTATATATTTGCATAGAATCTATTGAAACAATAGGTAAGCTTAATCTTCTGGCAAGTTCCTCAGCAATATAAGTCTTTCCTGAAGCAGTTGGACCTACTATGAAAATATATTTTTGACTCACTATTATTTATTTATAATTAATTATTAATATTTTATATTATCAGTATATTTAATAAAAAGATATATCTTAATAAACTTAATTTTTAATTTTATTTTATTAATTACTTTTTATTCATTAACTAAAGAAAAACTTGCTAAAATTATTAAAATAACAAATTATATTGTACCTTTATCCATATAATATTTTACTTTATCCTTAAGAATATCATATAAAGCAAGTTCTGTAATTTTTATCTTCTTCTGCTTAGTTAATTCTTTATATTCATCAGGAGTTGGTATATAAACGCAATCTTCATCATCCTCAATAAAATCTCTTCTTTCTCTATTTTCTATAACAATTGAATAAGCTCTTTTAAAACAAGCATGAGCTAATTCATATCTATTTCCATTAAAATCAATTATTTCTTTCAATGGAAAAAATTCCTCTTTATACATCTATCCCCCTTATAAAATAAGATTTTTATATTAAACAATTTAAATTTTAAAATTTATAAAATGAAAATTGATTTAATGTGAAAAAAATTTATACATTTTTTTTATTTTTTCAATATTTTTTACTATAAAAATTTTTTTTGATAAAAAAAATAAATTTATACAAATTCATTATATTATTAAAAAAGATTTATTTATAAATAAAAATTAAAAAAAATTTTTAACTAAATAATAAAAAAAATCATCAATCTTTATTATTTTTTTTTCAAGTCTTAAAAAAATGTCATTATATATCTCTTTAGTCTTTTCAAAACCAAAAACATTTAAATAGGATAATTCATCCTTTTTTACTTTTTCTTCATAATATTCATCCAAATCATCTTTTAATTGAAAGAGGACACCTAAATCAACTCCTATATTAAATTCTTTTATCCAACTTTTTAAATTTACTATCTTCCCAAATGCTAATGCTAAACCAAAAAATAAACCTGTTTTTTTCTTGTAAATATCTAAAATTTCCTTTTGATCTATACTAAAATTTCCTTTATTCTCAATATCTTTAATTTGCCCTTCTATTAGATATAATCCCGTATATTTAGAAAATATATTTATAAAATTCAATATCCCTTTTAAGTATTTTTTCTTAATGGTTTTGTTTTCAAAAAAACTTGTTAATAATTTAAAAGTATATATAGATAATGAATCTCCTGCTAATATAGCTGTTGATTCGTCAAATTCTATATGCAAAGACTTTTTCCCTCTTCTAAAATAATCATTATCAAGAGCAGGAAGATCATCATGTATAAGGGTAAATATCTGAAAAAATTCAAAAGCAACTGCTGATTTAATACATATTTCTTCTGGAATCATTTGAATTTTCCCACTTCTTAAAAGCAAAACACTTCTGATAAGTTTCCCTGGTGTTTCTAAGAAATATCTTATAGATCTATTAAATTTAGGATATAAACTTAAAGATTGAATATATTTTAATTCTTCATTTATACCATCAATAATTTTGTTCCTATAAGTATCAAATAATTTATTAAAATTATTCATTTTCTTAATCTCAATAAAATGTGCACCAAAATAAAATGTATATTAAGTACATAAAGTTAATTTTATTATTTAGTAATTAATTACTTCATCGATTTTACCATCAAAATTCAAATCTTTTTCGATTTTATAAATATAACCATCAGCTATATAAATCCATATATCTATCTTATTATCATTGTTTGAATCTATCTCTTCTTTAACTAATTTTCCATTTTCATAGTATAGAAAATCATCAAATATTCCATCATAATTTGTATCAAGTTCAACTTTCTGCAAAATGGGACCTTTATCTGAATTTACATATATATATATTGAATCTATCTTACCATCATAATTAACATCTATCTCTACTCTATATACAAATCCATTTTGAACATAAACAATCCTATCAATTTTACCATCTTTATTTGTATCATACTCTAATATTTCTGCATAAATTGAATAAAAAAATATAAAAATTAATAAAAAAAAGAAAATAATAGTTGTCTTTCTAATTTTATTTAACATTATACTTTCCCTATTATTAATTTTATTTATCATATAATTATTTTCGATTGATAATAAAAACTTTTAAATAACTAAAAAATACAATATTTGATTTTTCTATTAATTATTTAGAAATATGAAGAAATTTTGACCTTTTATAATTAATTAAGAAATATTATTCATAAATTAATTAAAGAATTTTAGATATTAAAAAGTAATAAATTGGTTAAAATTTAATATATCTTTTGAGAAAAATTGTTAATAATTTTGTTTTCTACTATCTTTATCTTTCAATTTTGCAAGTTTATATTCTTTAATCATTCTATCACAAGCTTCATTAACAGCTTCTTCCCGTGAGATAAAATATCCTTCTTTTATCATCTCATCAATTTCTTCTAATAATATATTTGAAATTTCAATTGATGTAGTATGACTTTTCACATTTCCTCCTTAATAAAATTAATATTTAATTTTTTTATTATTAGTTTTCTGTTAAAAAAATTTTAATATACATTAGATTATTGTCAATAATGATTTGATTTATATTTCCTATTTTGTATTGACAAAAAAGAAAACTTTGTTTATTTTACTTTTGGAGCAGAAAATGATTAAAAAGAAAAAAAATAGTAAGAAGACATTAACTTTTGAAAGAAAAAAAAATTCAGTTAAACTTGAATTTTTAAATTCTTTTGAATTACCTGATCTACTAGATTTAACTTTAAGCTTATTTGTTATTTCCCTAAATAATATTAGGGAAGAAATAATGAATCCTTCAAATAAAAATGACAAAAATAAAGAATCAATTGCATTTTTCCTTAAACAGATTATTGATATCATAGACAATGATTTTCAAAATATTAACAATATTAAGATTATGAAAAGACCTCATATTTTCGAAGGATCAAAACTTTCTGAAAAAGAAATAGAAATGGCTGAAACTTTTTCTTCGATTTTTAATGAGAAAAAAAAGAACTATTTTGGAGAATAAAATACATTAAAAATTTTTTTATTTTTATTAATTATTTATTGATAAAATTAATCACAAAATATTTAGCTTTAATTAATTCTAAATTATTCAGAAAATAATATAATTATGAAAAATAATTTTGAAATTTTACTGCCAGCTGGAAGCTTTGAGTCTGCTATTTATTCAATAGAAGGAGGGGCTGATGCTTTATATTTAGGACTTTACTCTTTTTCCGCAAGAAAATTTGCAAAAAATTTCTCCTTCATTGAACTTAGAAAATTATTAAATATAGCTATCAAAAAGAAAATTAAGATTTATTTAACTATAAATACTTTAATATTAAATAATGAAATAGAAAAACTTTTATTTATTCTTTATTATCTCTCATTTTTTAAAATAGATGCTATAATATTTCAAGATTTTGCAATTCCAGAATTATGTGAAGAATTTAATTTTAATTTTCCTTTGCATGCTTCAACCCAACTTGCTTGCAATAACTCTTTTGGGGCTTTATTTCTAGAAAAATATTATAAATATATTGAAAAGATAATTCTACCAAGAGAATTTACTTTAGATAATACAGAATCTTTTATAAAAAACTATTCTATTAACTCCAATTATAAAAGATTATTTTTTGAAATATTTATTCACGGGGCATTATGTTACTCTTTTTCAGGACTCTGCCTTGCTTCTGGAGTTTTAACAGGTAGATCAGGTAATAGAGGAGAATGCGCTCAAATATGTAGAAATTTTTTTTACGAAAAAAACAAAAAAATTTATCCATTTTCTTTAGTCGATCTTTTTTATGGAGAAAAAATAAATAAAATAGTAAATAATAATAAAATAAATAAATTTATAAAATCTTTTAAAATTGAAGGAAGAATGAAATCCCCAGAATATTGTTACTGGAGTTCTAAATTATATAAAAGTATATTAAACGATGAAGCTAATAAAAAAGTAGACGATTTAGAGTTATTAAAAAGAAATTTATCTTTAACATTTTTAAGAGAATATGGTACACCTTACATCAATGATAAGAATGGGCACAATTCAATAAATATTAATTATCCATTTCACAAAGGATATTACATTGGAAAATTAATAAAAAAAAGTTCTTCCTCATTCTCCTTTTATACAAAATATCCTATTTCCATAAATGATGGTTTTTTAATTTTTAACAAAAAAAATAACAATTACATAATCATCTCTGTTGAAAATTTACAGAAAGTAAATGGGGAAAATATTAAATTTACCAATGGAAATGAAGAAGTAATAGTTTATTCAAAAAAGCTAGTAGGATTTAATCTTGAAGACAAATTTAATGAACTTTATCATTTAAGCTCAAGATTTTTAGATTTAAAAAAGATTAAACATCAATCATTCAAAGATGAAGAAAAAATTAATACAAATATAAATTTAACTATAAATTTCTCAAATGAAAAAAATAAAATTTTATTAAATATAAAAATATGTGGTTACCTTAAATCAATTTACTACAAAAATATAGATTTTAACTTTAATTATAGAATAGAGTTTAATGAATTAAACCAAAAAGAACAAGAAATAAAAGAAAAAGAAATAGATTTAAAAGAAAAAAAGGATTTGCAACTAAAGAAAAAGATAGAAGAAATATTTAAAAAAAGCCATAAATCTATTTTTAAAATTGAAAATATCTTAATTGAGTTAAATTCAAACAACAATTTTATCTGCTTTATTCCACCAAATTTAATAAAAAAGTTAAAAAGAACTTTTTATAAAGATTTAACATTAAGTTTTATAAACCATTTCAAATTAAATTTTAAAACTAAAATTAAAAATATTTTTGAAAATAAAAAGTATTTAATAGATAGTTTAAATTCTATATTAATATTTAAAAACGAAAAATTAAATCAAATAAATGATTTAATCCAAAATAGTAATTTTTTAGAATTTATTAATAATAGAGAACATTTAAATCCTAAAAATACTTTTTTTAACAATAAAATTCCATTTTTTGACCCTTGCACCAATGATGAACTGATATCTGAATCAACTCAAAATTTTTGTAGTTCTATCAAGAAATTAGAAATAGAGTTAATAAAAAATTACAACATTTATTTTATACCACTAAAACCTACAATTTATGAAGATGAATTTTATTATTTTAATATCTTAGAAAACATAATTCACTATTTTAACATTAATCAAAATGACAAAGTAGAAAACCTTTTTTTTATAGGAATATCTAACATAGGTCAAATACTACCTCTTGAAAATCTATTAATTAAACTGCAAGAAAAAGAAAATATAAAAAATATATATTTTTTTATAGATTTCTATTTTTATTCAACCAATACTTTTAATTTAAACTTAATAGATAAAATAAATAAAACCTTAAAAGAAAAAATTTTATTTGTTTATCCATACATAGAATATAATTTTATAATTAATAAAAATAATAAAATATCAAAAAACCAATTTTATAAAAAAGATTATATTCCGCTTTTTTATTCTAAAAATTGCTTTTTAAGAAATATTATATATAAAAACATTTGTCCTAATAATTGTGCTAAAAAATATAAATATAGTTTAATCCAAAATAAAACAAAATTTGAAGTTATGGTTAATAATTGTACTACTTATCTCTTCTTAGATGAAAGTTTAAATAATAATTAAATTTCTTTTTCAGAAAAAAATTTTCTTTTTTAAAAATTAAATCCTATTTAGTTCAGATTAATAAAATAATTATAGATAACTTAGAATTAATTTATTTTAACAATTTCAACTTCAAAAACAAGGTCTTTCCCTGCCATTGGATGATTAGCATCAAGAACTACTTTATCTTCTCCTATTTCAACTACAGTAACATATAGAGTTTCTTCTTTATCATTTTCAAGTGTTAAAACAGTTCCTATTTCATATTCTATATCTTCAGATATTGAGTTTTTATCAATAGAGAATTTTAAATCCTCTCGATAGTCACCGTAAGCATCATTATGAGAAACCTCAAATCTTTTCTTCTCACCAACTTTCATCCCAACAATATTATTTTCAAATCCAGGTATTACCTGCCCTCCACCTACTATAAACTCAAAAGGTTCATTTCTTTCTCTTGAAGAATCAAATATAGTACCATCTTTAAAGGATCCCACATAATGCAGCAAAACTTTATCTCCTATTTTAACTTTATCTTCCATCTTTTTCCCTTTAATTTAATATACCAATAAAATATAATATAAATTTTATTAAAATCAAAATAAATTTTTATAATACTTTCAATAAATATATTTAAAAACTAACTTTTTGAAATAAACTTTTAAAAATGATCAAATTATAATATAATATACTAAACAAAATACTAAATTAAAATATAAAACTATTAATTATTACATTAAAAAAGATTAAAAACAAAATGAGATACAAAAAATTACCATTTATAATATGTACTTTTTTTATTAATCTTTTATTATTGTTTTTCTCTTTCAACAATGAAAATGAAATATCATTTATTTTTTGTGGTGATTTTATTCCTCATGATTTTATTAGAAACTATGCTAATAATTTTGGTTACAAATTTTTATTTAACGAATTTTTACAAGAAATAAATAGTAATTTATCTTTTATAAATAGTATTAATGATAATTTATGTATATTTTATAATCTAGAAACCCCAATTCTTTCAAAAATGAAACCTTTTAAAAGTTTTATTTTTTCTGAAGAAAAAAGATTACCATCAGAACTTGCTGATGTAAATTTTCAATTTATTTCAATTGCAAATAATCATATACTTGACTGGGGATATGAAGGTTTTTTAGAAACTTATGATATTTTAAATTTTTTAAAAAAAGAAAAAAATATAAAATATTCCGGTTATCTTATTAAAAATAAAAACCAACAATTTTTTGATATACAAGACAAAATCACAAATTTTCTTAATGATATTGTTTTTTATAACTTTGAATCCTTTGAAAATAATGGTATCAAAATATGTTTTATATCAATAACATTATTAATGAATAATTTGAAAGAATGGTTTATATATGAAAAAAAACTTTATTTAAATGAAAATATTAATTTAATACCATCTTTCATCCCAATAATTAATTTTGCAAATTTATTAAGCAACCGAAATAAATATCTCTTGTTATTAGTTAATCAAATAAAAAAGCTAAAAGAATACTATGATATTTTAATAGTTGGTATCCATTGGGGTAATGAATATGAAGAAACCCCTCAACAATACCAAATAGAACTTTCAAAAATATTAATAGAAAATGGAGTAGATATTATATGGGGACATCATTCACATATACCAGGGAAAATAATGATTTATAAGGATAAAATTGTAATATTTTCGAATGGCAATCTCCTTTCAGGTCAAGCTAGATCTCTAAATTACAACGATAAAAATAAAATTCATAAAAACTATTTTTATACTAAATCTATACCTTTTTTTGTAATTACACTAAAAGTAAATTTTAAAAATAATATTAATCAAAAAAATTATAATAGATTTTTAAAAATTAAGAGTATTAAAGTTTTTCCTTTCTACCAACTTAATAGCAGTAAAAATTTATCAATTAAATTAATTAACTCTATAAAAGAAAATTACAACTTATCTATAAATGAAAAAGAGAATTTACAAAAATCTAAAGAATTTATTAAAAAACAATTTTTTAATTATCTATTATTTCCAAATGAAAATATGAATAATGAAAATAGTTCATTCTTTGAAATAAAAAAAATAGAAGAAGAAACATATTATGAACTTTTATTTATTTATAAATAAAATAGATATAAATTTGACTATTTTTAAATATAAATTAATTTATTGAAAACTATATAAGTTTATAATTAATAAAATAATAAAAAATTATGGATATAATAGAAAATGATAAAAATGAAAAATATAATATAAACTTACCTATATTTAGTGGCCCTCTAGATCTTTTATTATTTCTAATTAAATCACAAGAAATAAATATTTATGATATACCTATTTCTAAAATTACAGAACAATTTGTGAATTATTTACAATATTTGAACAAACTTAACATAGAAATTTCATCAGAATTTATTTTAATGCTTTCAGAACTTATTTATATTAAAACAAAATCTTTATTGCCAGTTAGGGAAGATTCCCAAGATGATCAATTTCTTGAAAACTTAGAAGACCCAAGAAAAGAACTCGTGGAAAAATTACTTGAATATAAAAAGTACTCTCAAGCATTAGAAATTGTAGATCAAAAAAGTAATGAAATTCCTATATTTTATGGGAATAAAAATATTCTTTTTGATATCCATGAAGAAGGGGAATGGAAACCTCTTTCTGTTCTTGAGATAGTTAAAAGTTTTTCAGAAGTTTTAATAAAATACAATAAAGAAGAAAAAACATATCTTGTTAAAACAACATTATTTACAGTAGAAGATAAAATTAATTTAATTAAACAAAAACTCCAAAATAAAAATGAATTTTTTTTAGAAGAATTAATAGAATCTAAAGAATTTGATAAAATTGAGTTTATATGTATATTTTTAGCAATATTGGAAATGGTTAAATTAGGCTTTATTAGACTATTTCAAAACAATATTTTCGGTGAAATTAAAATAGTAAAGTTAAAGTTTGAATTATAAAAAAAATAATCAATTTTAAATTATATTTATGTTGTTTGAAAAAGAGACATTAGAAAAACTTAAAAGGTTATTTGAGGCAACATTAATTTATAAATCAACACCAGTAAATATAGAAGAATTATCAAAAACCTTTAACATTTCATTCGAAACTGCTCTTGAGGTTATGTCAGAACTAAAAAAAGATTATCTTGTTCGAGATGGTGGTATACTTATACACAATAGAGGTTTTAATTATTTTTTTGTCATTAATCCTAAAATAAAAACAGAATTTATAGATTATCATAAGATTAGGAACTATGATAAATATAAGCTTACACAATCTCAGAAAGAGGTACTTTCACTTATAGCATACAAACAACCAATCACTAAAATCGAAATTGATGACTTGAGAGGGAGCGATTCATCAAATCAGATAAAAAAACTCTTAGAACTTGAGCTAATTAAAATATCTGGTAAAAAAGATACTCCTGGAAAACCTTCTTTATACTCAACAACTGAAAACTTTCTTAAAATGCTTGGTATTTCTAGTTTAGATGAACTACCTGATATTAAAGATCTTGATTTTGAAAATAAATTTTTTGATGAAAATTAAAAAAACTTAAAGGAAATAATATGGAAAATAAACTTTTAGCTCATATAAAAAAACTAAATAACTTCTTTTTTTCAACTGATTTTCTTATTTGGGATCAACAGATTGAGTCACTTGCAAAAATGATTATTTCAAAGGATGAAGAAGGTAAAAAAGTTTTGATATGTGGGAATGGGGGATCGGCTGCTGATGCCCAGCATTTAACTGCTGAACTTTTAGTAAAGTTCGAGAAAAACAGAAAACCTTTAAGAGCAATTTCTTTAACAACTGATACTTCAGTATTGACTGCATGTTCAAATGATTTTTCTTTTGAAGAAATATTTTCAAGACAAATTGAAGCTCTTGGAACTCCTGGAGATATATTGATAACTTTTTCCACTTCTGGTAATTCAAAAAATATTATCAATGCTGTTAATAAAGGAAAAGAACTAAAATTATTTACCTTTTCTTTTTTAGGAAAAAATGGTGGGCAAGTAAAGAACATAGTTGACCAGTCTATTATTGTGCCTTTAGAAGATACTTATCTTATTCAAGAAGTTCATACTATACTATACCATACTTTATGTTCTTACATAGAAGATTTAATAAAATAAATCTTTAAAATTTTTCATTAAAATTTATTTTTAAAATAATATAAAAATAATTTAATTTGAATTTAATTAAAAATTATATTAGAATTTGTTTAAAGATAAAGTAATCATCATTATGAACATTATTATTGGTCATTCTAACATGGATATGGATTGTCTTGGATCAATGATTCTTGCAAAGTATTTATACCCAGATTATATGTTAGTCCGAAGTAATCTTATACACCCAGTAGCAAGGAATTTATATAATCTTTATCAATATAGATTTAATATGATTTCTACAAAAGATCTTAGAAATAAAGAAATAGAAAATGTTGTTATAGTTGATACAAGATCTTCCTCAAGATTAAAAGAATATTTTGAAATTATAAAAAAAATTAATGGAAAAATTGAAATATATGATCATCATCCAGCAGATACATTTGACATTGATGGGGCTATCTTGTATGAGGACAAAGTTGGATCAAATACCTCTTTAATTGGTAAGTTTTTACTTCAGAAAAATATTCCCATTGAGCCTGAGGATGCATCAATAGCTTTAGCTGGGATATATGCAGACACTGGAAACTTTACAAATGAAAATGTTACAGAATTAGATTTTCAAGTTGCTTCTTATTTAATGAAATTTAAACCATCCATCAATCTTGTAAAAATTTTTCTTAAAACTTTAAAAGAAGATTACCAGATATCTTTAATTCATGAACTATTAAATAGTTTGATATATAAAAAAGTAAAAGGACAACAGATCATTTTCAGTCTTCTTAATCTTGATAAACAAGTACCAGGATTAGCAGCTGTTGTCGAAAAAGTCTTTGAAATTGAAGCTCCTGATGCTATTTTTTGTGTCTTCTATTTTAATACAGAAAATGAATCTTTAATTATTGCAAGAAGTAATGCGTATTCAATAAATGTAAAAAGTGTAATGGAAGTTTTTGGTGGTTCTGGACATAAACATGCTGCAAGTGCTACTTTAAAAAAGGCAAAAGGAAACGAAATTCTTCAAAAACTCATGAAATTTGTATTTAAATGTAATATTCAATCTCTTTCTGCTTCAGATATAATGACCAAAGATGTAAAATATATATATTCTAATTGGACTGTTTTACAAGCATCAATTTTTCTCGAAAAAATAAATCATACAGGGGCTCCTGTTTTAGATGAAGCAAATAATCTTGTAGGTTTTTTAACTTTAAAAGATATTATGAAAGCAAGAAAAATAAATAATATGCATTCACCTGTATCTGCTTATATGTCTAAAAAGTTAATAACTATAAATAAAAATTCTAGTTTAAGGGAGATAGAAAACCTATTTTACCAATATGATATAGGACATCTTCCTGTAGTTGAAAATATAAATGGAAAAATAGAGTTAATAGGGATTATTACAAGAACTGATTATTTAAATATTATTAAAGAAGAAAAAAAGGAAGTACAAATAATTGAACAAAATATTAAATCTATAGAAAAACTAAATTAATAATCTTTATAAAAGAGTTTTTCTTTTAAAATTAAATTTAATAAACCAAAAAGGTCATTTTTATTAAAAACTTCCAAATTAAATACTATTTGATTTTTTAACTTATTATTCGGATATTCATTTTTTGTATAGATCCTTTTTAATGGTAAAGTATTATATATTTCAAAACTATTGCTTAAGTCGGAACAATTTTTTAAATCACAATTGTTTAATATTAATTTTTTAATAAACTTAATAAAATCATACTTTACCTCTTTAAATATTTCATCATCAAACATTGAGTGATCTTTTCCATTTTTTATTCCGTGGAAATGGATCTCTTTTACTCTTGATAAATCTATTTTATTCTCATTTAAATATTCCTCTATAGTCAATTTTTTTAAATAAATATGTCCTACATCTAAACATAAACCAAATTTTTCAAAATCTTTTGAATTAACAAAAGAAAAATCTCTATTTGCTAAATTTTCAATTAATAAATTCTCTATGTTTAAATTATTTTTCTCAATAAATTTTTTCAATTCTTTAAGGTAATTATAAAATATATTTAAATATTCAAAGTTTTGATCCCCTGGTGAATGAATAATTATGTTAGAAATATCTAAATTTTTTAATATATTAAGCAGTTCAATTATATTTGAAAAGTTAGAAATAATATCATCGGGTAAATGAATAGAAAAATAAAAAATACCATTATAATTTAATATTTCTTTGATCTCTTGTTGAATTAGTTTTAAAGTTTCATAATCGATAAAATAGAATAACAATTCAATATTATTAATATTAATTTGCTCTATATTTTTATATATATATTTAATATTTTCTAAGTATGTCCCAGGAATAATATATGAAGGGCATGATAATAGAATATTTTCAAAAAATCTAAAGTTTTTCAAAAATTATTTCCTTAATAAACTCATTTAAATTTTATTTAATTCTAAGAGGTATACCACTTATCATAAAATACACTTCATCTGAAAAAGAAGCCAACTTTTTATTTATAGTACCTAGTAAATGATTGTATCTTCTCGTTAAATTATCATTTGGAATATTTCCGAGGTTAACTTCATTTGTAACTATTATTAATTCATTTGATAATGAACTCTCTTTTCTCCTTTCTTTTAAATTTAGTATATTATCAATTTTTTCAAAAGCTTTTATTTCTACTTTTTCGAAATCATTTGTATTATAAAATAAATTATTTAACCAAATTGTAATACAATCTAAAATAATAATCGATTTTGATGGAATATTTACAATTATTTCATCTATATTTATGGGTTCTTCAAACAAGATAAGGTTTTTAATATTATAATTTTTTCTCTCTTCTTTATGTTTCTGAATTTTTTCTTCCATTTCATTGTCAAAAGGAATAAGAGTTGCTACAAAATAAGCAGTATATTTCTCAAATTCTTTTAACCTATCTTGCAATTTTATTAAAGCATAAGAACTTTTACCAGATTTTATTCCACCTGTAATTAATATAAACTTCATAAATAATATAATTTTTAATTTTTTCTAATAAAAATAAATTAATGAGTAAAAACAGTATTATTATATGATATATTTAATGTTTATATTATTAATATTTGTTTTTATCTGTTTTTTATTATTTTAATTTATTATAATTAATATTTTGAAAAAAAATTTATACATTTTTTAAAAGAATATCTTCTATTTCTTTCAATTTTTTTTCAAGATAAGGTAAACTATTATTGAGTATAGATTTTGTTGTATTAACAATATCTTTTTTAAAAGATTCATCTTTTAATTCTTTAAAATTGATAAGAATATTATAGTAAGCCCCTTTAATAGCAGAAATACAGTTTAATATTCCAACAGCTATGTCTGAAATAGCATTTTTATTACCTATTTCAGCCATTCTTAATAAAATTGGAACAATCTCATTACAATACTGCATAACTTTTAACGGGATGATAATAGCTCCTTTTATAGCATCTTGAATAGCATTTTCTTTATTTGTAATCTCTTCTTTTGTCTTATCTGGTAGTTTAAAAGCATTCATCAAATGATTAAATGCTTCTGTATCTTCATTTATTAAAGAAATTAAGTTATCTTTTATTTTAAATGATTCATAAGCTAATTTCTCAGCCTCTTCCCAAAAATCTTTATAATCTTTTTTCTTAAAAGTTAAATTCCCAACCATGGATGATAATGCTGCAGCTAACGAACCAGTAAGAGCTGAAACAGAACCACCCCCCGGTGCTGGTGAACTTGATCCAAGTTCATCTGTAAATTTTTCTATAGTCATTTTTGTTAATGAGTCTTTTTTATTAATTAGCCTTTCAATAATTTTTTTATCTGGATCAAATTTTGCAACTTCAGAAAGACCAAGAGAATAAATTGCAATATCGATTATTTCATCTTCACTAACTGCCCTTGATTCCCCTTGCTTCTTTAAATAATAAAGACCTGCTTCTATAATAGCATCTTTGGGAACTAATCCAACTATTTCAGAACCTGTAATCTCAACCCCTATCTTTTGAGCTTCCTCCTTTGCTGCTTCAAAAGCATGGTGAATATTAGTAACATGATAATTCGTTAAATTAATTGATATTTGAGCTCTTTTATAATCTTCTACATACCAACCTATAGCTTTACATTCCTTTAATTTTCCAGGAATATTAATTTTATTTCCATTTTCATCTTTTATAGTTTTCCCCATTTCTCTTATTTCTTTTGCTATAGTATTTGCAAGATTTTTATTTTTAGAATTAATATTTATATTATAAGCTATTAAGAAATCTCTAGCTCCAATAACTGTTGCCCCACTCCTTTTTACTTTTTCATTAAAAATAGCTGGACCAAAATCTGGAGTCCATTCCGGATCTTTTAATTTTTCCTGTAGACCTTCATATTCCCCCATTCTAATATTTGCTAAGTTTTTTCTTTCAGGTTTTGTAGCAGCGTACTCATAAAGATAAACTGGAATCCCTATCAACTCCCCTACCATTTTACCCAAAGTTTTTGCTAAATGAATACAATCTTCCATAGAAATATTTGCAACAGGCACAAATGGGCAAACATCACATGCTCCGATTCTAGGATGAGCACCTTTATGTTTACTCATATCTATAAGTTCAGTTCCTACTTTAATAGCATTAAAAGCAGCATTTAAAACATTTTCTGGTTCACCAACAAAAGTATATACTGTTCTATTTGTATCATACCCAGAATCAACATCTAACAGAGTAACTCCATTTGTATTTTTTATAGCATTAGCTATTCTATCAATTATTTCTTTATTTCTGCCTTCAGAAAAATTGGGTACACACTCAACAATTCTCATAATCCCTCCAAAAAATTAAATTATTAATTAATAAATCTATTATAACTTTGTTAATTTTTTTAATCTTAAAAATGAATAATATTTTTCAATCGGATTTTTAATATCTTTTAGTTTTTCTTCAATTTTATATATAACAGATTTATAAAAATAATATAGAGATTTTTTGAAAGATTCAAAACCAAGTTTTACAAAATCCGCATAATTTTCAAATTCATCCCAATCATAGTCTTTATGTATTGGATTAAAAACAAAATCAGCATATGTTCTATCTACAAAAGATTTATTTTGAATAGAAATATCAAGAGTTCTCAAAATTATATCAAAAAAAGAATCTATTTTCTGATAATCTTTTAATAAAAGAGGTGAAGATAAATCTGAAACAATAAAATAGTATTTTTTCTCATCCAATTGAAGTTTATTTTTCAAAGGCAATAGTGGCAAATTTCCAGAAACAAAACCATCTACATAATAAGAGTCTTCAACTTGAACTAAAGGAAATATCCCTGGAATTGCTGAAGAAGCCAAAACATTTAGAGGTAAATCTCCCTCCCCAAATAATTTAGGTTTACCTTTAATAAAATCTGTTGCACATGAGTAAAATCTTATTTTTAAGTCTTCATATTTTATATTATTAAATAAAATTTTATAAAGAGAATATACCTCATCAAAATCAATAAAATAACTTTTTAAAATAGCTTTAGTAAATAGGAAACTTCTTTTTATAAAAGAAGAAAGTTTATAAAATTTGGAACTATTTTTTGAAATAAAATACTTTTTAGAAAACAATTTATACTCTTTAGACCGAATAAAATTTAAAAGATGAATAAAAGCTGTTTCAGAATCTTGATAATAACTATAAAGAGCTCCTACAATTGCTCCTGATGAACTACCAACTACTATTTTAGGACATATGCCAAACATCTCAAGACTTTTTAATATTCCAAAATGAGAAAATCCTTTAGCAGCTCCTCCGGACAATACATAAACAAAATATGGGAAATAATTTCTCAATATTTTATCTTTTTTTATTTTGGCTATATTATCAATAAGAAGTTTTTCTTCTTGAGAAAAAATTGTTTTTGAAAGCTTCATTATAGTTTCAATAAATCTATCCTTAAAAATTACTTTTCAATTTTTATATTTTTAAACAAGTCCCCAAGAGTAACCTTTGTTGAATCACTTTTCTTATCTAAAATATTTTTTTCTTTATTGTCAATTTTTTTATTTCCAATATCCCTATTTTCCTTTTTTTTAATTACTTCAAAGTTAGAACTTTTCTCTTTGAATTCTAAATCCTTCATGCTAAGTGAAACCCTTCCTCTTTCTTTGTCAATATCAATAACTATAACATCAACAATTTGGCCAACATGTACTTTAGATAAAGGATCATCTACAAATTTGTCACATATCTGGGATATATGAACTAGTGCATCATTTTTAAGCCCTATATCAACAAAAGCTCCAAACTTTGTTACATTTCTAACTGTTCCTTTTAATTTCATCCCCACTTTAAGATCTTCTATTTTTGTTATATCCTCTTTTAAAATAGGAGGGATTATATCTTCCCTAGGATCTCTTCCAGGTTTTTTCAAATCTTCAATAATATCATTTATTGTTTCTATACCTTTTCCATATTTTTTTGCTATTTCTTCTTTTATTGGTAAAGTTAACTCAACATTTTCTTTTTGAAGCTTTAATATTTCAAGAGCTATTTGATAAGATTCTGGATGTACCCATGAATTATCAAGAAAATTATTCGATTCAGGAATTCTTAAAAAACCTGCTGCTTGTTCAAAAGTTTTTATTCCAAAACCTGGTACCTTTAATAAATCTTCTCTTGATTTAAAAGGACCATTCTTCTTTCTCCATTCAACTATAGCTTTTGCTATGTTAGAAGAAATACCAGAAACATATTTAAGAAGGGAAATTGAAGCTGTATTTAATAAAACCCCAACCTTATTTACACACATCTCTACTACTTCATCAAGTTTTTCTGATAAAATTTTTTGATTAACATCGTGCTGATATTGGCCAACACCTAAAGATTTAGGATCTATCTTTACAAATTCTGATAAGGGATCCAAAACTCTTCTTCCTATAGAAATTGCTCCCCTTATGGTTACATCTAAATCTGGAAATTCTTCTCTTGCAATATCAGAAGCAGAGTATACAGAAGCTCCTGTTTCTGCAACTATTATATATTTGCAATTAAGATTATTTTCTTTAATAGCTTTTGCAACTATTGATTCAACTTCTCTTGAAGCTGTTCCATTACCAATTGCAATTAGTTCTATATTATATTGCTCAACTAATTCAACTATTTTACTTATAGATTCATTTTCATTTTCTTGATAAATTATACTTTTATCAACAAAATCACCATAAGAATTTAAAATAGCAATTTTTGAACCAGTCCTTATTCCAGGGTCGATTGCGAGAATTTTCCTATTTTTTAATGGTGGTGTCATTAAAAGATTTTCAAGATTTTTAGAAAAAACATCTATTGCTTCTTTTTCTGCCCTTTCTGTCAATTCATTTCTAACAAGATTTTCAATAGAAGAAAATAAAGATTTTTTATATCCATCAAGACATGCTTGCCTCAAATATTTATTTTCAATACATTCCTCTTTTATTTTATAAATATTATAACACTCCTCGAAAGCTGCATCATCATTAATCACAATCTTAACAATTAATTTATCTTTTTTCTCCCCTCTATTTATTGCAAGAATTCTATGATTTTTTATCGTTTTTACTGGTTCTTTATAATCTTTATACATATCAAATTCATCAATTTCTTCAGGGGTTTTTTTCTTTATATTAAATTCACCCTGGTTAAAAATTAAGTTCTTAAGAGTATTTCTAACTTCAAAATAATTTGAAAACTCCTCCATAATTATATAAGATGCAAATTTAATTGCATCCTCTGCACTTTTTATACCTTTTTCTGGATCAATAAATTCATTAGCATAAATAAAAGGATCTGATTCCTTTTTTATCTTTATTGCTAATGGTTCAAGTCCAAGTTCTTTAGCTAACATACCTTTTGTTTTTTTCTTTGGTTTAAAAGGAAGATATAACTCTTCAACAACTGAAATTTTATCAGCATCAAGTATTTTTTTTTCAAGTTCACTATTTAATTTTCCTTGAGTTAAGATAGAAGATAAAACCTCTTTTTTTCTTTGATATAAAGACTTTAAGTATTTATATTTATGATCAATTTCCCTTATTATTACTTCATCAAGTGATCCTGTCATCTCTTTCCTATACCTAGCTATAAATGGTATTGTGTTATCATTATTTAATAAATTTATGGTATTTTTTACTTGATATTGTTTTAAATTTAATTCTTGACTTATTATTTTATCATAAGCTGGCTCCTCTAACGGATATTCTTTTTTTTCTACTTTCTGATCAAATGTTTCTAATATTAAATTCGAATTCTCATTTTTCTTGTATTCATCAATATTGTTATTATTTTCTTCTATAAATTGAGATGAATTATTTAAGGCATTTTCTTTTTTAATCCTAATTTTTAATTTTTTCTTTTCATTTTTATTTTCAACCATAATAACAACCCTTTTAAAAAATTATAAAAAGCCTGAAAAAATTGAAAAATATAAAAAATATTTGTCAAGTAATAAGTTGAAAAAGATTAAATTTAATTTAAATTAATTAAAATTATTTTTAATAAATTTTTATATTAATGAAAATTATTAAATTAAAAAAACATCCTTATTTTTATTTTGTTTTAAACCTATTTTTATCTATTTTTATTTTTACTTTACTTATACTAATGGTTAAAACAAATTTTATTTTTGCTCAAGAAGAACTCCCTTTTAATGAAGATAATAACTTTTATGATATCTCTGAAGCAGAACTTGTTGCTAAAGCTTCAGAATATGTGGATAAGGGCAATATTTCAGAAGGTTTAAAATTACTACTTGAGGGTTTTAAAAAGTTTAGAAAATCAAGAGTTATACCTAAAAAACTTGGAGAAATTTTTTATTCTCAAGAACTTTACCCTTTAGCCTTAAAATATTTCAAAATTGCAAATAAGAGAGGAGATAAAAGTCACTATTTATTATCAATGATTGCTGATACTTATGCATATATGAATGAGGATAAAAAAGCTATAGAATGGTTCGAAAAATCTTTTGCTCAATATCTGTATCAACCATACAATTTTTATTCTTATATTTGGATATTATTAAAACTTGAATTGTTCGATCTTGCAAAACAGAAAATTGATCAACATTACAATTATTTTTCAGGATTTTCTTACCTTGATTCAGCTTTAGCAGTTTTATATGCTAATCTTGGTGAATACGAAAAGAGTAAATACTACTATAAAAAGGTTTTAAACTTTCCCGGAAGCTACCAAGGAACTATTTACTATAATTGGGGAATTCTCGAATACACATTTTATAATTACAATGAAGCATACTCACTATTTATGAAAACATATACAAATTCTGATATGCCTGAAGCTTTTTTAGCTCTTGGAGAAATCTATTATGCAAATTTAAACTTTGACCTTGCTAATTCTCTATTCATTGGAGGTCTTGAAAAATTACAAGCACCCTTAATTCTATATAACCTTTTTGAACTTAATAGGCTTAGAGGTTTTCATGAAAAAGCACTAGAATATGGAAAAAAAATTATCAATTACAATAATGAAAGTTGGATATATAAATATAATCTTAATAAAAATGAACATCTTGCTAATCATTATGAATTTTTATATGAGTATGCTACTTTTAAAATAAAATATGAAAAAAAATTTTTTACATTTAATTTTTTAAGTAAATTAAAAAATACTTTAAATATTATCTTTTCTCACATTCAAAAGAAATACTTTGACATTATGAAAAAATATTATAATATCAAAGTTTTAAAAAAGTACAATTTTGATTATGCTTTTATAGAATATTACAAAAGATTAATAAAAATATATGATTGGAATAAATACTTTTACTTAAAATTTTTAGAGAAACTAGATCAATATTATAAAAAATATTATGGAAATAAAACTGGAACAATTCCCTATCTCTATTTAGAATATGCTAAAAAATTTAATGATTTTAAAATTTTTAAAAAATATGAAAAAATCTTTTTAGAAAACTATGATAAGAATTATGAGAGAAATTTATATTTAAACTATCTCTTATTCAAAGTAGATATTAGTTATAAAAACAAAGACTATGTAAATTATTTCAATTCGATTCTTGAAATTTTAAAAATTAACCCGGATTCTATAAAAAATATTAATGTACCAATAGTTGGGAAAGTTCAATTTTTTAATTTGTCAAAGAAAGAAATCAAGATATTTAAAAGTTATTTAAGAAAGAAGAACTTTTTAATATTTGAAAAATTAAATTATTCAAAATATATGAAAAATATCGATATAAACATAATTTTTATTATTAACATTGAAAAAATTGATGATAATAATTACCTAATATATTTAATTAATCCATTTGAGTCATACAAGCTAAAAATAAATTATAAAAATATTTCTAAAGATAATATAGATATAATTAAAATATTTAATCCTTATTATGAATAAAAACAAATTAAATAAAAGATTCCTCCAAATCTGGATCATTTCCAGAAAGATCTGTTTTTTCAAGCCTAAATTCAAAAGCTTTTAAAAAATAGTAAGATTGAACAAAAATATAAATAACTTTCTTATTATTATTCTTTTTATGTCCTGATAATCTTTCATCAAGCTTAATTAATTCTTCATAATTATCAATAAATCTAAATTGCCTATCTTTATAATCTATAATAACTTTAGTTATAGGAAGTAATAAATTTTGAATTGCATTCAATATATTATCTCTAATTGTTTTATTAAGGGTATTTTTTTGAGCAATTAACCTTGTTTTATATAGAGAATTTGAATCTGGAGTTTCTTTAACTCTTTTTAAAATATCAAGATAAGTTTCAAAATCTTTTATTTCAATTGTTAATTTATCAATAGCATTATTTATCATTGCTTTTATATCAATCTTTTTATGCTCAACAAAATCAAGTTTATATTGAATATCTTTTGCAAGTAAAAAAATTGAATACTCTTCAATAAACTCTTTAAGAAATATATAAGTTGGTAATAATTTATCATTTCTTGAAAGATAGGGAATTATAGGTTCAAGATGTATATAGTTATCCCAATTATTCTTTATGTACTCAACAAGTTGATCCATTATTATAAATCCTTTTTTTACATCATCTGGTATTTTTAGTTCTTCTTTCTTTTCAATATCTTCCTTTACTAACACTTTTTTGTTTTGATCAAATTCTTTTAGCCTTTCTTTAAGTTTTTGTTCTTCTTCTTTTATTTTATTATAAAAATAACCAGCTTTCTCCTCATTTGTAAGTTTAATTATATGTATAAAATCTGGATTATTAAGAGAAAAATATTTATTTATATTAATACAATAGATAATTGAGAATTTTTTTATAGCTGTCTTTGTTATAAAATAGATACCATCTATTATATCTTCTTTTACTAATGAAGTTGAAAAATTACTTTTATAAAGATCAAATGCTAACAATAAAGAATTAATGCAGAGATTTTCATTTTGATAAATAAAATAGATTTTTCTAAAATAAGCATAAAATTTTTGAGCTAAAGAATCTGGTAAAATTAAGTATTGAGTAGAAAGTAAATAATTTTGAAAATCATTCAAAAACTCTTCATTAATTAATTGATTGAAATGAAATAACATATCAATAACCAAAGGATCATAAGCATCAGAAAGAAGTTTTGCTTTAATTTTGGAAGATTGAATGCATGACCTAACAAAATAACCGATATTAGATATTAAATTAATGTAATAAGGTAAAAAATATATTAAAAATTTTGGATTAAGTAAAGTTGGATTAAACTGAGAAACATTTAATGTAAACCCATTTATTGATAAAAGAATTCTATCAATAAATGATGGGGTAAATTTTTCTGGAAGTTCAGTTATTGCTAAAGTAGTTTTTAATTGATCACTCTTATAATTAATATCATCTACTTTTTCATTTATTTTTTGAGAAGATTTAGAAGAATCAGAATTTTTATTTTTATTAGAACCAATTTTTGATTTTATTTTTTCATTATAATGCTCAAGTTTTTTTTTAATATAATCAGCTTTTTGTTTTATTTTATCAATAGAATCTATTTCTTTTTTTGTTTTTACCTTTTTATTTTCCAAATTAAAATCTTTTTTTAATCGCTTATCTTTTAACTTCTTACTTTCTAATTTTTGATCTTTGTCTTCCTTAGTTTTTTCATTATATTTCTTAGAATCTTTAACTTGAGTAACTTTTCCTTTTGTTTGACCTTCAACTATCTTTTTACCATCTATCCATAATTCTTTATCAGCTGGTTTTCCAGAAGAAGCTTTACTAGTAGTTTTTTTAAGCAGTTCTAAATATTCAAGCTTACTATCTTTGCCATATTTCTTTTCAAAAATAGAATAATCTATCTTACCACCAGCTTTCTTAAAATCATCCATTAACTTTTTTTTTGTTTTATCATCAAGGTTATCAATATTTAGCTTCTTTCTTAAAATATCATACTGATCTTCTTTCATCACTACCAATTATAATTTCTTATTTTGATATTTCAAATAAAAAATAATTATACTTATTTATCAGCTAAACACAATTTCAAAAAAAAAAATAAAATTAAATATAGTTTATGATCATTATAAAAATATTAATTTAAATATCTAATATCTTTAAATTTTTATATATGATATTATTTTATTAACTACTTCATCAAAATTTAAATTAGTTGTATCAATTTCAATAGCATCAGGGGCTTTTCTTAGAGGATTCATCTCTCTTGAAGAATCTATAGTATCTCTTTCTTTAATATTTTGTAAAACTTTTTCATATGAATCTTTTTTACCATCTTGCAACCATCTCCTTTTAGCTCTCTCTTCATCAGAAGCATATAAAAAAAATTTATATTTTGCTTCAGGAAATATAGCAGTCCCTATATCCCTGCCTTCAACGACCCATTTACCAGTTAAGCCAATTTTTCTTTGTAAATTCCCGCAAAAATCTCTAATTTCTTTTATTTTAGCAATTTTTGAAACATTATTATTAACCTCATTACTTCTTATTTCATACGAAACATTTTGAGAATTTAGGAAAGTATTTTCACCATCAAATTTTATTTCAATATTTTTTAAAATTTCATTTACTTTTGCATTTTCATTATCAGGTATATCTATATTATTTTTAAGAAAGTATAGGGTTACTGCTCTATACATAGCTCCGGTATCAAGGTATTTAAAGTTCAATCTTTTAGCTAACTCCTTTGCTGTAGTAGATTTCCCAGTACCAGAAGGGCCATCAATGGCTATTATAATATTATCTGAATCTATTTTATCCATATTTTTCTCCATAAATATTTATTCCCATAATTTAAAAAATCTATTTTAATACAAATCTTTTTTTAATTTTTTTAACTTAATTTTATTTACATCTTCTATACTAATTAATCTAGTTTTTCCATATTTTAAATCACCTAATTTTATATCATCTATAGCTGTTCTAATTAATCTTTTTATTGGCTGTGAAAAATATTTAGCTACATTTCTTATTTCTCTATTTTTACCTTCTATCAAAACAATTTTAACTGAATAATTATTTATTTTTTTAACATTTTTAGCTTTGTATAAAATATTATTTATATAAACACCATTTAAAAAACCAATTATAAATTCATTACTTATTTCTTTAAAAGAGATCAAAACATATTCTTTTTCAATTTTGTAAGAAGGATGAATTATTAAATTAATAAAATCTCCATCATTAGATAAAATTAATAGTCCTTCAGATAAAAAGTCAAGCCTTCCTGCAATTCTTAAATTTTTAATGTTTTTATAATCATAATTTAAAAAATCAAGTACAATTTTTTTATCTTTTAGAAAGTTATCATTTCCTCTTTTTAATGTAGAAACTACTTGCGGAGGTTTATTAAATGCAATGTAAAACTTATCCAAAATAGGTTTAATAATTTTGTCATTAACTTTTACTATTTCATCTAAGCCAACATTAAAATATGGAGTTAAAATTACTTTGTCATTGACTTTAACTTTACCCTCTTTTATTAAAATTTCTGCTTCTCTTCTAGAAATAGATGAAAAATTAGAAATAAATTTCTGTAATTTCATATCATAATATTATATAATATTATTTTATATTTTATTTATTATAATTATTATAATCCATTGATTTTTTATAAATTATCCATTATATCTTTTTTATTATATAATTAAATTACTTTTTATTTTATTATCTTATCTTTTTATTGTTTCTATTTATGCTCAATAAATTTCTGATAAATTTTAAATATTTTTAACAATATGCTCAACAAATATTTTCAAACCAATTAAAATCAATATAACTCCACCAGCAATCTCAAGCTTATTCTCAAAAAGATGACCAATTTTATTACCAATAAATACTCCAATAAAACATATTATAAAAGTTATTAAGCCAATTATCAAAATAGGAATAAATATCAATACTTTAAGAATTGCAAAACTTATTCCAACTGCAAAAGCATCTATACTTGTTGCAATTGACATCAAAATCAAAAAAGAAAAATCAAGACATGTTTTTTTATTATTAGATAATTTTTTTTCATCAACTGGACAAGCTTCTAATTCAAGTTTTCTTGAACTTAATATCATCTTTATTCCTAAAAAAAGAAGTATCCCAAAAGCTATAAAATGATCAAATTTTTGAAAATACTTTGCAATATTTATGCCCAAAGCCCATCCTAAAAGAGGCATAATAGCTTGAAAAAAACCAAAAAAAAAAGCAATTCTAAAGGCATGTCTTATTTTTAATGATTTTATTAAATAACCGTTTGTAATAGAAACAGCAAGAGCATCCATAGAAAGACTTATTGCTATTAAAATTGTTTCTAAATAAAACATTTAATTTCTCCTAAAAAATTTAGCTGAAATTTTTAAATTTTAAAATTAAATAAATATATAGTTTTCTTCTATTTTCTATAAATTATATAACAATAAAATTTTTACAACTCACTAATTAGTATGTATTTAATAAAGTTAATATATAAATATTTAACTTCAATTTTAATAATTTTTAAATTATAAAAAATCCTTTTAGAATCAGAAAATATAAACTTTATAAAAATGAGAATTAAAAATAAAGAAAATTAAAGTTAAAAATTTCTAAAAAAATTTGACAATTAACTTTTAATATAGAATTTAAATAATTTTGCAAAAAAATTAAATATATAATTTTAATTATAACTTTTTATTAAATCATTTATTTTATCAATTTTTTCATTTAAAATATCTTTATTTGAAGCCTCAACAATTAATCTTAAATATGGCTCAGTATTTGATGGTCTAATATTAAACCACCAATCTTTAAATTCAACTCTAAATCCATCAAAATCATAAAAATTAACTGGATCTTCTTTTGATATAAAATAATTTTTAATTTTCTCCATTATTTCTAACTTATTTTCAACTTTAAAATTTATTTCTCCTGAATTGAAGTATTTTATTATATTTTTAAATTTTTCAGATATAGTTAATCCATTTTTTCTTAAATAATTTAATTCATTTAAAACAATTATCGAGGCAAGTATCCCAGAATCACAATAAAAAAAATCTTTAAAATAGTAATGACCTGCAAGTTCACCACCAAATACAGAATTTAATTCTTTAAGTTTCTTTTTAGCATAAGCATGGCCTACTTTCCATAAATAAACATTACCACCTAGTTTTTTAATATAATCAATTGTTGATTTTGAAGTTCTTATATCGCATAAAATAGTTTTATTATCAAGTTTATTTCTATATCTTTCTGAAAAAAAGAATTCTGAAATTAATGCTATTAGATAATCTGGTTGAATAAAATTTCCTTTATCATCTATAAACATTACTCTATCTGCATCTCCGTCAAAAATAATTCCCAAATCACTTTTATTTTTAACAACCTCATTTACTATCTGTTTTCTATTTTCCTCTTCTAAAGGATTTGGCTCATGTGCAGGGAAATTGCCATCGATAAAATCATTTATAAATTTAAAATTAGTGGGGAAAAGATCTTTGACTATTATTGAAGCCATACCATTGGATAAGTCAACTGAAATGTTTAAATCTTCATAATTTTCTATAAATTTGTTTAAATATTTTTTATAATCATCTAATACATTAAAATCAAATATCTTTCCTTTGCTTTTAGAAATCTCTAATTTTTCTTCTCTTACCATTTTTTCTAAAATATTTAAGCCATTATCATATCCAATAGGTACAGAATTTTCACCAGATATTTTAAATCCATTATACTCTTTAGGATTATGGGAAGCTGTGATTTGAACTGATCCTTTAAAATTATAATAGGATGTTCCAAAATATATCATAGGTGTTGTAGAATAACCACAAGAATAAACATCTGCTCCTGAATCAGTAATTCCCTCAGATAAAAAATAGAAAATTTCATCTGAAGACAACCTACCATCATGTCCAACAAGTATTTTATCAGTTTTAAGAAGCTTTGGTATAAAATAACCTATTTTATAAACATCATCTTTATTAAAATCTTTATTATAAATTCCTCTAATATCGTATGCTTTATATATTCCCACATTTCCTCCCTAATAAAATTAAATAAAAAATAAAAATTTTAATAAAATTAAAAATTAAAAATAAAATCATATATTTGACTTATAACAATATCTATCTGTTTTTCTCTACTTATAGTTGAGTTTAAATCACCTTTCTGAAATCCATAATAACCAAATTGAGAATGGTTTCCTCCCTCTATTAAAAAAAATTTTGTAGTTAATGGCAATAATTTCTTTTTAATTTCAATTTTTTCAGGAGAAACTAACCCATCATTTGTAGCATATATAGATAATACTCTGAGGTTTAAATAAGAAATATCTTTAGATGGATAAGAAGCAAGTAAAATAAGCCCTGAAAGTTTTTTATAATTATTTTTTGAATATAAAGTTGCTGCCACTCCACCTAAAGAGTGCCCACAAATATACCACTTAAAATTTTTATATAAATTGATATATTTTTCTATCTTTTTAATTCCAAAAAATGCTAAATTAAATGGCATTTTAATAAGTATTGAATTTATACCTTTTTCAGCAAGTTTAAAGCATATAGGAGAATAGGATTTATAATTTACATGACCCCCAGGATAAAAAACTAAAAATTTATCAGTTAAACTTTTTGAAATAAAAAATATATCTTTGTTTTTTTTTATCTCAATTTTGACTTTTTCATTACTTACCAAGTATTTATTAACCTCTGATAAATTTTTGTAAGATCCTAAACTCCATATATATAATATAAAAAAAACAACAAAAAAAAATATAATAATTACAAAAAGAAATTTTAAAAAAATTCTCTTTATTATTGAGGAAAGTTTTTCCATAAATAATACCCTTAAATTATTTCTAATAAATAGATTTTATTTTCTTAAATTCTTACTCATTACTATTATATCATCTCTTTCATAATATCCTATACTCTTATAAAAATCCATAACTTTTATATTTTTTTTTGTAACAAAAAGATGAATTTTATAACAATTAAATTTATTTTTTAATAAGTTTTCAACGTATAAGATACTATATTTTCCAAGACCACTATTTCTCAAATCTCTTCTTACACAGAGATGAATAATATAGCCTCTTCTTCCATCCCATGTACCCCAACAAGTTGCACAAATTCCTTTTCTATCTTTTAATATTAGGAAAAGTTCAGGATTAAATTTTTTTGCCTTACTTATTTCTTCAATAGTATCAGTTGGACTAACCTCTATATCATTTTCTTTCCAAAACTTTATAAGTTCTTCTGGTTTTGCTTTTTTAAATGGTAAAATTTCTAACTCTAAATTATCTTTTAATATAAGTTCCATAAATGTTATTTACCTCTTTTCTCTATTTTTTTTAATGAATAAAAATACTTATAAAGAAAGTCTTTTAATTCAAATAAATTAGTTTTATTTTTAGCTGAAATAAAAAAAGAATCAGGAAACTTTATTTTAAGATTATCTAATATAATAGGATCTATTTTATCACATTTATTAAAAACTAAAATTCTTGGTATATCTTTACAATTTATATCTTCTAAAGTGTTATTAACTGTTTCAATATGATCTTCAATAAATTCAGATGATGCATCAACAACATGAAGTAAGAGTTTTGAATATTTTATTTCAAGAAGGGTTGTCTTAAATGACTCAACTAAATGATGAGGTAAATCTCTAATAAAACCAATAGTATCTACCAACAAAATACTCAATTCACTATTAAAAAAGAGTTTTTTGCTTTTTACTTCAAGAGTTGAAAATAAAAGATCCTCTTCGAGTTGATCTGCATTAGTTAAGGCATTTAATAGTGTCGATTTTCCTGCATTAGTATAACCAACAATAGAAACAGTATATATATCTCTGTGGGAACCATATATAAGATGAAAATGTTTTTCAATCTTTGATAATTTTTTCTTAAGTAAAGAGATTCTTTTATCTATATTTCTTCTATCAATTTCAAGTTTAGTTTCACCAGCACCACCTTTAATTCCAATTCCTCCTCTAATTCTGTCAAAATCTTCATAAGAACCAACTAATCTTGATTTGATATATTTTAAATTTGCAAGTTCTATCTGAATTTTAGAAACAGAAGAAGATGCTCTTCTATAAAAAATCTCATAAATTATCTCTGTTTTTGTTATTACTTTAACATTAAATAAAGAATTCAAATTTTTCTGTTGAGAAGGAGATATATCTATGTTGATTCCCAAAAATTGAATCTTATAGTTCTTTATTTTTTCTTTTATGTTATCAATATTTCCTCTCGATATAAATGTTTTTGGATTGATCTCTTTTAAAATTATAACGACAGGATCACCTTTATTAACAACATCAAGGGATGCAGTATAACACAATTCGAGCATCTCTTCCCTTATTTCTTCTTCATATTTTTGACCTCTATAAGTATTCAAATTAGGAGTATTACAAAAAATCGTTACAAGAAAAATCTTATTTTGATTATTTAAAATATTTCCCAATTTAATTTAACTAATTTATATTTTTTATATCCTTCTTTTAATTATATTATATATTAAAA